>NZ_JBSPZB010000050.1:0-843 GCF_053851875.1 Bacillus sp. A015 | reverse complement strand
GTGGAGCCTAGCGGGATCGAACCGCTGACCTCCTGCGTGCAAGGCAGGCGCTCTCCCAGCTGAGCTAAGGCCCCATAAAAGATGGTCGGGAAGACAGGATTCGAACCTGCGACCCCTTGGTCCCAAACCAAGTGCTCTACCAAGCTGAGCTACTTCCCGATCTTAATGGCGCGCCCGAGAGGAGTCGAACCCCTAACCTTTTGATCCGTAGTCAAACGCTCTATCCAATTGAGCTACGGGCGCTTATTGTATAATGCCGAGGGCCGGACTTGAACCGGCACGGTAGTCACCTACCGCAGGATTTTAAGTCCTGTGTGTCTGCCAATTCCACCACCCCGGCGTGGATGGTATAAGCGGAAGACGGGATTCGAACCCGCGACCCCCACCTTGGCAAGGTGGTGTTCTACCACTGAACTACTTCCGCATTACAGGATTTCTTTATTTTGTTTGGCTATGCGGGTGAAGGGACTTGAACCCCCACGTCATAAAGACACTAGATCCTAAGTCTAGCGCGTCTGCCAATTCCGCCACACCCGCATGAAAATGGTGAGCCATGAAGGACTCGAACCTTCGACCCTCTGATTAAAAGTCAGATGCTCTACCAACTGAGCTAATGGCTCGCTTTAAAAGCGACTTGTCTATCTTACCATATGAAAGTGGTGCCGGCAAGAGGACTTGAACCCCCAACCTACTGATTACAAGTCAGTTGCTCTACCAGTTGAGCTACACCGGCTTTATCTATCCTAACATTATGTAAGAATAAATATGGTGGAGGATGACGGGCTCGAACCGCCGACCCTCTGCTTGTAAGGCAGATGCTCTCCCAGCTGAGCTAATCCTCCA
>NZ_JBSPZB010000049.1:0-860 GCF_053851875.1 Bacillus sp. A015 | reverse complement strand
CTTTATCTATCCTAACATTATGTAAGAATAAATATGGTGGAGGATGACGGGCTCGAACCGCCGACCCTCTGCTTGTAAGGCAGATGCTCTCCCAGCTGAGCTAATCCTCCACTATGTAGGAATCTCTCGATCCGACAAAGATTATTATATACAGGTTTCGCTCATTTGTAAAGGCTATATTAAAAAAATTTTATTTCATTTTTCGTTACGTATTTCTTTTAATAAATGATAGTCATTTCACCTGTCAAAACAGCTGCAATTCAACGTTCATCAGCTAAACTTCTCCACTCTATATTCTCTTTAAAAACATTCAATTCCTTCTGAAATATCGGCTGCCTATCATTTTTATACTTTAATGATATAGATATTCCTTAGAGATCATTAATAGGCGTAATATATTAAATAGCAACGGGCTTATATATTTCTATTTAAATGAATTTGTATGCAGAACCTACTACTCTGTCTTTCTATTGTTTTTTCCATAGAAAAGGTTTCAACACGCTCAATGTGCTTTCTCCTTGGTTTCAAAGAGTTTCGCTTGTAAATGAGGTGACGCTGCCATCGTTCATAAAACAAATGAAATCAGATAGACTTTCTTTCAAGTACCACAAAAAAGACCAGTTCCGTCTGGAACTGATCCTTAGAAAAGCTTGGCGACGTCCTACTCTCACAGGGGGAAACCCCCAACTACCATCGGCGCTGAAGAGCTTAACTTCCGTGTTCGGTATGGGAACGGGTGTGACCTCTTTGCTATCGCCACCAAACCTGATGGAGAGAATGTTCTCTCAAAACTAGATAACAATGTTCATGCTTCACATTAGAATATAGGTTAAGTCCTCGATCTATTAGTATCTGTCAGC
>NZ_JBSPZB010000048.1:0-877 GCF_053851875.1 Bacillus sp. A015 | reverse complement strand
CTTTATCTATCCTAACATTATGTAAGAATAAATATGGTGGAGGATGACGGGCTCGAACCGCCGACCCTCTGCTTGTAAGGCAGATGCTCTCCCAGCTGAGCTAATCCTCCATATTGTGTCGTTTCGAATGACTCTCGATCTGACAAATAGTATTATATAACGATAAGATATTGTTTGTAAAGACTTTTTTTAAATAATTTTTGAATTTATTTTAAAGCTGTTTTTTTCACCTTTTCGTTAAGGCACCTAAAGAAGTTTACCACTTGCTTCGTCATTTTAAAAGTCTTTTTTTCATTTTTTATGTTTTTTTCTTAAAAAGAGCTCTAATGAAGCTTTATCACTGTAAAAATATCATTTCCAACACTTTAATATGCTCATTTTATTCAGTATATCCTCACACACAAATCATCTAGAGATAAATTTCTTTTATTATTTTATTTTTCTGAGAAATCATTTTCGCTTAAAAACATATATAAGCGGAGTGGCACAAAATATTTCTGATATCATCGAGCAGTATTTGAAGGAAGTCTTGGATCAGAATGGTCGAGAAATAGGCGTCATTATTAAAGTTTTACTCAGAGAAACGAGTGTATTGATTCATCCTGCGTTCCTTCTTATTAGAGTTCAGTCTTCAGCAATAGATGTGCCCGTTCCCTTTGGAGCCTGAGTGGCCAATTACGTCTCTATACCGAAGCTATCTTAATCGGCTGCTAAAACGAGGGCTTGTTAGACATTTTCTATGTTTTTGATGTTGATATAGAAGCATACCTCTCAAAAACACAAAAAAGACCAGTTCCGTCTGGAACTGATCCTTAGAAAGGCTTGGCGGCGTCCTACTCTCACAGGGGGAAACCCCCAACTACCATCGGCGCTGAAG
>NZ_JBSPZB010000047.1:0-1367 GCF_053851875.1 Bacillus sp. A015 | reverse complement strand
GCCGCCGTCCTTGGCGTTCTCAAGGCTGGTGCGGCATTCGTTCCGATTGATGCCGATTATCCAGCGCAGCGCATTGCGTACATGCTGGAAGACTGCGGGGCAGAAGTGCTTCTTATTCAAAAAGGACTCAATGCACCACCTTCTTTCACAGGTCATGTCCTGTTGATAGAAGAGGCGATAGAAGGAGGAACGCAAAACGTTCAGGTTCATGTCAAACCAACTGATCTCGCATATATGATTTACACCTCTGGGACGACTGGACAGCCGAAGGGTGTCATGGTCGAACACCAGTCACTAGTGAATCTCGCTTTCTGGCACAATGATGCCTTCCGGGTGACAAATAAAGATCGAACCGCCAAATATGCCGGCTTTGGCTTTGACGCCTCCATTTGGGAGATGTTCCCGACATGGATCGCCGGCGCAGAGCTGCACATTATCGACGAAGCGATTCGCCTCGATATGATCAAGCTCAATACGTATTTCAATGACGAAGGCATCACCATTGCATTCCTGCCAACTCAGCTTTGTGAGCAGTTTATGTCAATGGACAATCATTCCTTGCGCTACTTACTGACAGGCGGAGACAAGCTGAAACAGGTGAAGCCCGTTCGATACAAACTAGTGAATAACTACGGCCCGACTGAAAATACGGTCGTGGCGACAAGCGGTATCATCAATCCAGATCAAGGCACGCTTCCTATCGGAACAGCGATTGCCAATAGCCGATTTTACATCATGGGTTCGTTATATGACCTCTCGCCGCCAGGCGTACCGGGTGAGCTCGTCATTGCGGGAAAAGGACTGGCAAGAGGCTACTGGAATCTCCCAGCGGAAACGGACAAACGATTTGTACGAGATCCATTTTATCCAGGAGAGCGGATGTACCGTACAGGCGATTTGGTGAAATGGACAGAGGATGGCGAGCTCATCTATCTCGGCAGAAAAGACCATCAGGTCAATGTCCGCGGCTTCCGTATTGAGCTGTCGGAAATTGAAGCTCAGCTGCTTGCGCTAGATGTAGTAAAAGAGGCAGTCGTGACAACTGTAAAAGATACGAGCGATCAAGACGCTCTTATCGCTTATGTCATCACGGATAGTGAAACAGCTGATTTAAAAGAAAGCCTTAAACGCACCTTGCCAGAATATATGGTGCCATCATGGATCATAAACGTAGACCAATTTCCAATGACGGCAAATGGCAAAGTCGATCTCAAAGCGTTGCCAGCTCCAAATATGGAAGCGGATCAAACGGCATACGAAGCCCCAAGAGACGAAGTCGAAACGCTTCTTTGTGCCATTTGGGCAGACGTGCTAGGCGTGAGCCAAGTCGGCATTCACGATCATTTCTTCTTCCTTGGCGGAGATTC
>NZ_JBSPZB010000045.1:0-3075 GCF_053851875.1 Bacillus sp. A015 | reverse complement strand
TGTTCTTTGAAAACTAGATAACAATAAGTAATACATTCACATTGAATGCAATGCAAAGTTCATCACACATAGTGATTCTTTCTAAAGTAAGAAATGGTTAAGTTAGAAAGGGCGCACGGTGGATGCCTTGGCACTAGGAGCCGATGAAGGACGGGACGAACACCGATATGCTTCGGGGAGCTGTAAGCAAGCTTTGATCCGGAGATTTCCGAATGGGGAAACCCACTGCTCGTAATGGAGTAGTATCCATACTTGAATACATAGAGTATGAGAAGGCATACCCGGGGAACTGAAACATCTAAGTACCCGGAGGAAGAGAAAGCAAATGCGATTCCCTAAGTAGCGGCGAGCGAAACGGGAACAGCCCAAACCAAGAGGCTTGCCTCTTGGGGTTGTAGGACACTCTATACGGAGTTACAAAGGAATGATATAAGCGAAGAGGTCTGGAAAGGCCCGCCAGAGAAGGTAACAGCCCTGTAACTGAAATGTCATTCCCTCCAGAGTGGATCCTGAGTACGGCGGAACACGTGAAATTCCGTCGGAATCCGGGAGGACCATCTCCCAAGGCTAAATACTCCCTAGTGACCGATAGTGAACCAGTACCGTGAGGGAAAGGTGAAAAGCACCCCGGAAGGGGAGTGAAATAGATCCTGAAACCGTGTGCCTACAAGTAGTCAGAGCCCGTTAACGGGTGATGGCGTGCCTTTTGTAGAATGAACCGGCGAGTTACGATCCCGTGCAAGGTTAAGCAGAAGATGCGGAGCCGCAGCGAAAGCGAGTCTGAATAGGGCGCATGAGTACGTGGTCGTAGACCCGAAACCAGGTGATCTACCCATGTCCAGGGTGAAGTTCAGGTAACACTGAATGGAGGCCCGAACCCACGCACGTTGAAAAGTGCGGGGATGAGGTGTGGGTAGGGGTGAAATGCCAATCGAACCTGGAGATAGCTGGTTCTCTCCGAAATAGCTTTAGGGCTAGCCTCAAGGTAAGAGTCTCGGAGGTAGAGCACTGATTGGACTAGGGGCCCCTACCGGGTTACCGAATTCAGTCAAACTCCGAATGCCGATGACTTATCCTTGGGAGTCAGACTGCGAGTGATAAGATCCGTAGTCGAAAGGGAAACAGCCCAGACCGCCAGCTAAGGTCCCAAAGTATACGTTAAGTGGAAAAGGATGTGGAGTTGCTTAGACAACCAGGATGTTGGCTTAGAAGCAGCCACCATTTAAAGAGTGCGTAATAGCTCACTGGTCGAGTGACTCTGCGCCGAAAATGTACCGGGGCTAAACGTATCACCGAAGCTGCGGACTGTTCTTACGAACAGTGGTAGGAGAGCGTTCTAAGGGCTGTGAAGCCAGACCGGAAGGACTGGTGGAGCGCTTAGAAGTGAGAATGCCGGTATGAGTAGCGAAAGACGGGTGAGAATCCCGTCCACCGAATGCCTAAGGTTTCCTGAGGAAGGCTCGTCCGCTCAGGGTTAGTCGGGACCTAAGCCGAGGCCGAAAGGCGTAGGCGATGGACAACAGGTTGATATTCCTGTACCACCTCCTCACCATTTGAGCAATGGGGGGACGCAGGAGGATAGGGTAAGCGCGGTATTGGATATCCGCGTCCAAGCAGTTAGGCTGGGAAATAGGCAAATCCGTTTCCCGTAAAGGCTGAGCTGTGATGGCGAGCGAAATTTAGTAGCGAAGTTCCTGATTCCACACTGCCAAGAAAAGCCTCTAGCGAGGTGAGAGGTGCCCGTACCGCAAACCGACACAGGTAGGCGAGGAGAGAATCCTAAGGTGATCGAGAGAACTCTCGTTAAGGAACTCGGCAAAATGACCCCGTAACTTCGGGAGAAGGGGTGCTTCTTAGGGTGTTAAAGCCCCGAGAAGCCGCAGTGAATAGGCCCAGGCGACTGTTTAGCAAAAACACAGGTCTCTGCGAAGCCGTAAGGCGAAGTATAGGGGCTGACGCCTGCCCGGTGCTGGAAGGTTAAGAGGAGCGCTTAGCGTAAGCGAAGGTGCGAATTGAAGCCCCAGTAAACGGCGGCCGTAACTATAACGGTCCTAAGGTAGCGAAATTCCTTGTCGGGTAAGTTCCGACCCGCACGAAAGGCGCAACGATCTGGGCACTGTCTCAACGAGAGACTCGGTGAAATTATAGTACCTGTGAAGATGCAGGTTACCCGCGACAGGACGGAAAGACCCCGTGGAGCTTTACTGCAGCCTGATATTGAATGTTGGTACAGCTTGTACAGGATAGGTAGGAGCCTTGGAAACCGGAGCGCTAGCTTCGGTGGAGGCATCGGTGGGATACTACCCTGGCTGTATTGACCTTCTAACCCGCTGCCCTTATCGGGCAGGGAGACAGTGTCAGGTGGGCAGTTTGACTGGGGCGGTCGCCTCCTAAAATGTAACGGAGGCGCCCAAAGGTTCCCTCAGAATGGTTGGAAATCATTCGCAGAGTGTAAAGGCACAAGGGAGCTTGACTGCGAGACCTACAAGTCGAGCAGGGACGAAAGTCGGGCTTAGTGATCCGGTGGTTCCGCATGGAAGGGCCATCGCTCAACGGATAAAAGCTACCCCGGGGATAACAGGCTTATCTCCCCCAAGAGTCCACATCGACGGGGAGGTTTGGCACCTCGATGTCGGCTCATCGCATCCTGGGGCTGTAGTCGGTCCCAAGGGTTGGGCTGTTCGCCCATTAAAGCGGTACGCGAGCTGGGTTCAGAACGTCGTGAGACAGTTCGGTCCCTATCCGTCGCGGGCGCAGGAAATTTGAGAGGAGCTGTCCTTAGTACGAGAGGACCGGGATGGACGCACCGCTGGTGTACCAGTTGTTCTGCCAAGGGCATCGCTGGGTAGCTATGTGCGGACGGGATAAGTGCTGAAAGCATCTAAGCATGAAGCCCCCCTCAAGATGAGATTTCCCATTCCGCAAGGAAGTAAGATCCCTGAAAGATGATCAGGTTGATAGGTCTGAGGTGGAAGCGTGGTGACACGTGGAGCTGACAGATACTAATAGATCGAGGACTTAACCTATATTCTAATGTGAAGCATGAACATTGTTATCTAGTTTTGAGAGAACATT
>NZ_JBSPZB010000044.1:0-3526 GCF_053851875.1 Bacillus sp. A015 | reverse complement strand
TGGTACACTTGATGATACAAGTTTTGGCGGCGATACCTTTGTGGAAGAACACTTTTTAGACAACGCTGTTCATATGGGAATCAAAAACGCCAAAAGTATTGTGAAGGATCAAAAAAAGGCACTCAAAACCATTTTTCAAGACATTGATGACCTCATTTCTTTGGAGGTATTTGATAGCCAAACCTTTGATGAAAAGATCGCAGATGCGGAAGACGAAAGAAAAAAGACGGTAAAAGATTTAATAGAACTTGATCAAAATTTAAAAGATGAATATGCTTTGTCAGAGGCTGAGCAGAAGGCTACAATGGCATTGTACGCAGAAATGATGAATGCGACAAATGACGGAAAATCCATTTCGCCTATGAATTTTGACAAGAAAGCGTATCAAAATAGTGAAATCTACAAGGCAAAAAGCGATATTGAGAAGCAAACTGCTGAATATCTTAAAATCAAAAAAGAACAAGAAGAAGCCCGCGAGATCGAGAAAGAACAAGAAGCACTGGCGAACCGTCCGTGGTATGAAAAAGCACTCGATTATGGCGGAAACATTGTCAATGAGTTGACCGGCGTGAACGATGCAAAACGTGCAGCTACAGGCGTCGATCCAATTACAGGCGAAGAGCTTACCGCAGGCCAGCGAGTCGCAGCAGGTGGCATGGCAGCAGCGGGTTATATCCCTATCGTCGGCTGGGCAGGACGCATTTTCAAAGGTGGAAAAGCTGTCTATAAAACCACTCAAGCCACGTCAGCTGCAGTCAGAGCAGTCGACATCTACAAGACGTCCCAAAAGTCCTTTGACGCCTTGAAGACATCACAAAAAGGCTTATATGGTCTCACCGCAACCAACGGCTTCAGCGAAGCGATTACGGGAAGAGACATGTTTGGGAACAAAATCTCAAAAGAAAAGCAGGAAGCGAGCATGAATGCGGCGCTTGGAATGCTTTTGCCGTTTGGGGCGAAAGGGTTCCATGGGAAGATGGGGATTAAGGGTACCGGTAATGGTGTACCTTCTTATGGAAAGAAGTCAGTACCTCTAGGGCCTTACAGAGAAGTTCATGGATTCCCAGCTAAAATAAAGCCAGGTGCTCAAGAGAAACATATCCCTAATACGCCAAATTACAAACAAGAAATTGCTAATGGAAAAAACAAGAGTATTTTCTATGGCGATAATAAAACAGCACAAGAATTGCTGGATAAGTTTTCAGGGAAGGGTCAACTGCTACCAAATGGTAAAAAAGAAAGAGTCGACTTTGGCAAACCAATTGGAAAATACTATGATGGTCGTGATACTGGGGAATACCTTGAAACTACTAGAGGAATGATTCATTACGGAAAAGACGGAGCACATATAGTGCCTTCAGAACCATTGAAAAAATAAAAGGAGGATACACATGGAATATGATCCTTTAATAGAAGCGTTAAAAAAGTATAAAGATAGTGATTTAATAATAGAGTGGGATAGTGGATTAAAGGTTATTGGTGAACCAGACACACTCTTTGAAACGGACAATGGGTTGGATGAAGATGATATGGGTTATACAGAATACTATGCAGTTGCATTTCAGGTAAATGATATTTTAGCGCATCCAACTAGTGAAGAAAGTGTTTTATATAATTGGTTAATACAAAAGAAAGGTTCATTAGTTGAAATTTCACTTTACGATGATCCACCGAGTGCAGTACTTTTAACCGATGGAAAGAAAGTATGGCAAAAGGAAATATGATAATAGGTTTTATTAATACTTTGACCTTGATTGGTTTTATGCCTTTCAAGGTTTTTTGTGTTTATTGGCCTTCATACCGAGAAAAAAACGAGAAAAAGAGGGGTAAAAAGGGGACCTTTTTTCCAATGTGGATCATCGTATGATAGAAACAAGCAAAACGAACGGAATATGTTGTCCAGAAGGAAGAACCTGCGGACGCTGATCATTGAGCACTTTAAGTGCCTTGATTGGTGTCCGCTTTTTTTATTGGGAGACGCGTCTTTCCCTTATCAATGGCGTATCTGGATACGGAACAAAGGTGTTGAGGAATGTGGCCATACGAGAGGGACATTCTGAGCCTGGATAGCAGCTGGTCTGCGGCAGCCGTATCGAGGACAGTTTTTCATTTTACTTATTGATGATGGACTGTACTTGGCATCCTCTCGGAGTGTAGTCATCATTGAAAAATCTATTTAAGCGAATAGCGTAAGGTGGTACTTATTCGGCAAGGAGCGAGTGACATGAAGATCAGGGATTCTGTTTCTAAAGAGACATTAAAGCAATTTAAAAGCATTGCTCCTGGTTCTAATAGAAAGAAGGAGAGCGATGCTGACCCAATAACGAAACGAGATTGGGAAGAGATCATGGGAACGAGACGCGAAACGTATCAAAGACAAGGCAGCCGAGTCCGAAGAAAACGCTGATTTGATGGGAACAGTCGTCTTTTGGGTGTATGGCTGCAGGTGCTTTGGTGAGGGATAGGAGCGCAAAAATATAAAAAGGGAGATGATGAGCATGGCATCAAAATTTGGTGTATCTGCTAATCCGAAAAAAGCGAATCATATTTTAGGAAAGGACAAGGTTGTGGTTGTTGCGGTTCAAAATCACAATGATTACATTTGTGGGCCAAACCTTATACCTCAACGCAAAGTTGCAGGGAAATGGGAGACAATTAAAACAAATTCCCCGAACCCGCTTAACCTAGGTGAAAAGCTTTATGATCAATTTGACATCAAAGAGTCGCTTGGTAACAAGAAAGGTACTTACCGATTTAAGGTGGATGCTGAACGATATGACAGGCAAGGCAACCATGTTGAAACAGTTGGTACGTTCTACACATCTGAATTTTACGTTAAATAAAATCATTTCACTGAACACATGAAAATTTCCAAATCACCTCCGATATAAGTTTAGGAGGTGATTCTTATGAATGAAATTAACGAATCAACAACATTTGGTCAGAGTAAATACATATCAAGTTATTTGAAACAATTTGGGAAGGGTATGCATAAAGCAACTATTAATCAACAAACAGTATTTAAAGAGAAAATTAAGAAGAAGCATAAACCAAAAGAGATTCAAATGCTTCTGGGTAGGATTGAAGATATGATAGATAATAAGAAATCTTTTAGTCATTACACTACAGCTCTTTTTGCAATCATGTCTTTTTTATTTGGAAGCATGATGAATTATAGTGTTCTTATGCTAAAGAAAGTACATGAATTTGCGCCGTATTTTTTAATCGTGTATGTTGCTGTTTTGGTTGTTGGAATCTGGGTCTTCAATAACCAATTTGAAAAAAAAGAGCTATTAATATTGAACAGATATAAACGATTATTACAAGAATGTTTAGAAGAATTACCTGAAAAGAAAAGCAAAAGACGTTTCTTAAAATTAACAAACAAGTACCGGACACCTTAGGAGATAAGGTGTTTCAGACCGTAGACAAACCCCACCTTTACTTGAAGTAAAAGTGGGGTTTTCACTTATTTTGATAAAATATATCAGTTGGCTTACGCTGGACATGGTCCTTTCCATGTCCA
>NZ_JBSPZB010000043.1:0-4558 GCF_053851875.1 Bacillus sp. A015 | reverse complement strand
CTTGTCCCCATAGAAAAAACACCTCCACGTCTTATTTCGGATAACAACGATCCGTTTTCAAACTTGAAGGTGTTTTTTATTTGTCTCATCTTATGGGGTCAGTCCCTTTCGAAAAACGGCGGTTTCTTTTCAGGTCGGTTCATCTACCTATCGAATGCCACTTATTGTTTCATTTCTCTTGATTGGTTTTTTCATTTGGATTGCTGAAAATGTCACTACCTTTTTAGGGGCATGGCAATATCCAAATCAACAGCACGCTTGGTCTCTCGTACATCTAGGGAAAATCAGTTCATGGTTTTTACTTGTTGTCATCAGTATTGTTCTGGTGATCGAACAACGCAAACAAAAAAATGTTCAGCCCATTTGACCTGGCTGAACGCTTTTTTTAATCTCGATCGACTTCCTTGCGGAGATCATCTGCGACAAATTCCACATTCGTTCCAATGATGATTTGTACGGATGTTTTCCCTGAAGTCAGTACCCCTTTGGCACCTGCTTTTTTCAATGTGCCTTCGTTCAATAAATTCGTATCCTCTACTGTTAAGCGAAGGCGGGTGGCACAATGATCAATGGTGGTGATATTGTCTTTGCCGCCAAGCCCCTCTACGAGCATACTCGCTCCGGCAGTATTTGCATCATCTGATGGGGTATCTTCAATGTCATCATCTTCTCTGCCCGGTGTTTTCAGCTTTAACAGTTTAATGAGGAAATAGAAGACAACAAAGTAGATAACACCATAAATCACTCCAACCACAAGCAGCATGATTGGTTTTTGAGCAATGCCAAAGCTTAAGACGTAATCAATCGCACCTGCTGAAAAGGCGAAGCCGCTATGAATCCCCAGGGTGTTCACGATAAAGAGCGAAAGACCAGTTAATATAGCATGGACACCATATAAAAGTGGAGATAAAAACATAAATGAAAATTCAATTGGTTCTGTGATCCCTGTAATAAATGACGTTAGCGCCATTCCAATCATCAAACCAGCTGTTGCTTTTCGCTTTTCTGGCTTTGCTGTTACAATCATGGCTAGACATGCCGCTGGCAGTCCAAACATCATCACTGGGAAGAACCCGGTCATAAAGACGCCTGCACTTGGATCTCCTTTAAAGAATCGCGCTAAGTCCCCTGTTGCCCCGTTGAAGTCCCCAAATTGAAACCAGAATAAGTTATTAAGCACATGGTGAAGTCCTAGTGGAATGAGCAATCGGTTAAAGAAACCAAACAGCCCCGCACCCGTTGCACCAAGACTTAAAATCCATTCCCCTAAATCATTGATCACACTTTGAATCGGGGGCCATACATAACCGAAAACGGCTGCTAATAGAATGGTGAAAAGTGCTGTCATAATTGGCACAAGCCGTCTTCCGCTAAAGAAGCCTAAGTATTCCGGCAGTTTTGTATCCTTAAATTGATTGTAAACGTAACCTGCCAAAAGCCCGCATAAAATACCGCCCAATACCCCCATATTATTGGTTGAGTTAATCGACGTTGTACCAGCTGACAAAATGAAATAAGAGATGGCTCCTGATAACGCCGCTGCTCCGTTACCATCCTTTGAAATGCCGATCGCCACACCCATTGCAAAAATTAAAGCCAAATTCGCAAAAATTGCATTTCCTGCCGCATGAATAAACGGGATATTGAATACATCCTCCCGTCCAATGGCCAAAATAATGCCTGCTGCAGGAAGCACAGCGATTGGAAGCATAAATGATTTTCCTAACTTTTGAAAAAATTGAAACACCATCTGATTTCTCCCCCCTTCGTCATCATCATGAACAAATCTCTCATGATGTTCATAAAAAATATATCATATGCACATCTAGTTATCTATACCAATTTGTCCACATCTACTAGAAATCCCGCCCTTTACTCTTTTAGCATAAAATGTGGTAAGCTATTGAATAGAATGAAGTTATAGAAAGCGGGAATGAACAGTGATTGTCAAACATGATCATGAGTTAGAAGCCTTAAAAAAAGTCGGCCGAATTGTCGCTTTGGCAAGAGAAGAAATGAAAAGCCAAGCGAAGCCAGGCATGTCTACAAAGGAATTAGATTTGATTGGGAAAAAAATATTAGAAGAGCATGGGGCCAATTCAGCGCCTGAAAAGGAATATGACTTTCCTGGCACCACTTGTATTAGCGTGAACGATGAAGTCGCACATGGTATTCCAAGTGAAAAAACCATTTTACAAGAGGGCGACCTCATTAATATTGATATCTCAGCAGAGCTTGACGGATATTACTCCGATACTGGAATTTCATTCGTACTAGGTACAGGTGATGCTCGGCTTGAAGCATTATGCCAGTGTGCGGAGGATGCATTCCTTGAAGGCTTAAAGCATGCAAAAGCCGGTAAAAGACAAAACCAAATTGGCCGTGCGGTTTACAATACCGCCAAAGAACAAGGTTTTACAGTGATTAAAAACCTGACAGGACACGGCATTGGGAAAAGTCTACACGAGGCACCAAACCATATTTTGAATTATTATGATCCATTCGATAATGCTTTGTTTAAGAATGGCACAGTCATTGCCTTTGAACCTTTTATTTCAACAAATGCTGAATCCATTTATCAGGCCGATGATGGCTGGACATTTAAAACGCCAGATAAAAGCCTGGTGGCACAGATTGAACATACCATTGTGATCACAAAAGATGAACCGATTATTTTAACAAAGCTGTAAGTCAATCCATCCTCTCCTTTCACTGGAGGGGTTTTTTTCGTACCCCTTTCACGAATATGTCACGACTAAACAAAAACGCCTGTGGTAAAATAGGCAAAGATATGCGAAAGGGGTCTTATTTGATATGTGGTTCATCATCATTGGTGTCATCTTTTTCATCGAAAGTATTATCTTAACGGTTGTGGGTCTCAAGAAAAAACAATCCATGATGACATATCTTGGTGTTGTCATCATGATTATGACGATCGGGATGATCATTGTCACCCTCAATCCACCCAATTCATAATTCACCATTTCCAGCATATACATGCACCATAGGCAGATAGAATCAGTTTTCATTTCTTAACACCTGCACACTTTTCACGTCCTTTTTGAGATGTTACAATGCTGGCAGTTCCAATTGAAAGGAGTTTTCTATCATGCATTATGGTAGCAAAGGCTGGTATGTCGAAGAATTAAAGAAGCTTGGTGTGACCAAGCATGAAGGAAGAAAGCTTCAAAGCTTAAAAACTTATTTCCTTGCAAATCTTCTTGAGCAAAAGAAATCAAGCTCATAAACGCTGAAAAGCCGTACATCTTGTGCTGATGTACGGCTTTTTTTAAATATGCTGGATTCGTTTTTCTAAAGACTTCCTCACTGCATCTGCCAAGGCATCTACTTCAAGAACGGCTTTCAGCCTCTGTGGATCTGCTTGACGATATTTGACTTCGTTGACTTCATGGACCGTGATGTGATGGGGTGCTTTTTCTACTAAAACAAAAGATTCATCAGGCGAGACCATTCCTTCTTTCAATACACGCAAATAAAAGCCTGTATACCCAGTTTGCTGCACTTCCTTCACAAGCTTCATGTTGCCGTGCTTAAGGGATAGCTTCACACATGGCTGTCTTGGCTGACTAACCTCAACAAGCGCTTCTCCAAGCTGAAACACATCTCCAATGCACACCTTTGTCTCCACAAGCTGATGCACTGTCAAGTTCTCGCCGAAGGCCGCCTCCTGTAACGAAACACCTAAAAATTGCTCAAAGTAATCATAATGATCATATGGAAAGACGCAGATCGCTTTATCATAGCCCCCGTGATGAACCAAATCACCTTGCCCATCTCCCTCAAAATTGAGCTTGCTCAAATACACAGGTTCATGAATACGCCTTTTGTTGATGGCTGTTTTGATTTCTTTTCCATTTGCATTAGTGGTGATAGGTTGTCCTACTTGAATTCCTTCTATGTCGTACCTTTTCTGTCCCACTATGACCATCTCCTTTGTGTTGTCTCATGACTATTATTTTACATCGTTAGACAATTAAATCATAGTCGATGCGTGAAGGTCAGATACAGGCTATGGTACGATGAGAAAAAAGGAGAGATGATATTGGTTCATTATCACGCCATTGTAAAAGGACGAGTGCAAGGGGTCGGATTTCGTTATTTTGTGCAAGGAGAAGCCGTCAATCGTGGGATGAAAGGCTGGGTACGCAACACAGATGAAGGTCATGTCGAGTTAAAGGTAGAAGGTGAGCAGCAGGAGGTGCTTGATTTCTTAGAGACCGTTCGAAAAGGAAGCCCTTTTTCAAAAGTCACAGATATGCAGATGGAGCCGCTCACCGAATTAGCTCATTATAAGGATTTTCGCATCAAGGGATGAAGTTTTCATAAAAAAACCTAGCTTTCGCTAGGCCAGGCTGTCGAGAAAATCTCGACAGCTTTATTTTTCCCTTAAAATTTACATCTCCTCATTTTATAATAGAGAAAAGCTGACTAAAGGAAGGTGTTTTTCTCATGTTCCACACTAGAAATTCTTCTCAGTACGAAGCCGAATTTGTATTGCTAGATCAACTGGTCGAAGAGGATCACCTGCTTCGTAAAA
>NZ_JBSPZB010000042.1:0-6425 GCF_053851875.1 Bacillus sp. A015 | reverse complement strand
ACTCTTGTCCCCATAGAAAAAAACACCTCCACGTCTTATTTCGGATAACAACGATCCGTTTTCAAACTTGAAGGTGTTTTTTATTTGTCTCACTTTATGGGGTCAGTCCCTTTTCGGGTGCTTTTTTGGCTTTATTTATGAATGAATGCGCAGCTTCACGTCTCCGTCTTTGCACGTTAGCTGGGCGTTTCCGCCAATCGGTAAGGTGAATACAGGCTGTGTATGTCCTATATCTACATCATAGATCACCGGGATGTGTTTGAGCATTGGATGCTTATCTAGGATGAATCTCAAATGTTCCTCTGTCATCTGAGATTTTTTTTGAAAGCGTCCTATGATCAATCCTTTGATTGATTCTGCATGCTGCAAGAGAGAGGTAAGGTCTCTGGCAAACATTTCAGGAAACACCAAGTCATCATCCTCAACAAATAAGATCGTATCCTTTACTTTCGGCATATACGAGGTCCCTTGCAGTAAGTTCAGTGTACAAAGGTTTCCGCCATACAAGGTGCCTTCAGCTGTTCCTTCCTGATATATTCCCCATTTCGTCGGATGAAACTGCCTGTTCGCTTGGTCAAGATACCACGCATCATCACTCCATTTTGTAGAAGGAGTAAGATCAAATGGCTCGCCGCTCATCACGCAGGCTTGAAACATGACTGTCTGCTCCTCTTGTCCCTGCTCCATTTGAAAGCTGGAGAAATGAGGGCCTGAGTATATCACCATATCACATTTTGTGGTAATGGCGTTGGCGATTGCTGTGATATCACTGTAGCCGCAAAGGACTTTGGGATGCTGACGGATCAAGTCGTAATCAATATAAGGCAAAAGCTCATTGCAGTTGAAACCGCCGATTGCAGTCAAAATGCCGTCGACTTCATCTTGTGAGAACGCCTCATGTAGATCAGATACTCGGTGTTCAATGGACGATGAGGAATGAAGATCACATTCAAACACGTGTTTTCCAAAAGAGACAGTAAATCCTAAAGTCTCTAAACGTTTTTTGGCTTGAGACATTCCTTCTTCTGATAAGATGCTGGCACTTCGACTTGGGGTGATGACCTGGTGATGACCCGAATGTGGTCGCCTTTTTTTAAAGGAGATGGTGTATGCATAAACAAATCTTCCTTTCCATCACATATTTCTCCATTATATCGGATCAAATGGTTCCAGTCTGTAAAAGCTAGAAGAAAGCAGTGGACCGTGCGTTTCATACAAGCTGTGCAAAGGGTATGGAAGAGAAAAAGACAGAAACGAATGAGGGCGGAGAATGTGAAAAAGAGGAGACTGGAATTTTTATTTTTATATTTCATGATATTCGGGGCATATGTGGTGTATTGGTGGCCGGTGCCAGCATGGAGCATCCAGCTTTACGCAGCGATTTATGTCGCCATTATTTTATTTAGTATCGTCTCGCTGATGCTAGAGAATCGGACATCACAGCACACATTGTTATGGATATATGTGCTGATCTTTTTCCCGATCATTGGCTATATGTTTTATTTATTCTCGGGGCAGCTTTACGTAAAAGGTCATTTGTTCAAATCGAAGAGAATGTATAACCGTGAAAAATTACGCAGAATATCAGAGCTTGAGAGCAAGCCGGATGAAACACGTTTAACCGAGAATCAGCGTACTTTTTTTCATTACACAGAAAAAGCGACAGGAATGCATGTGAATACAAATAGTGATATGGACATTTTAAAGAATGGAGAGGAAACTTTTCCGCGGATTTTTGAAGAGTTGAAAAAGGCAAAAACGTTCATTCATATTGAATATTACATGTTTAAATCTGATTTCCTTGGTCACCAAATGATGGAGATTCTCATTGAAAAAGTGAAAGAAGGGGTAGAGGTTCGCTTTATCTATGATGCGGCGGGCAGCATTCGCTTCTCCCGAAAAGATATTAAGCGATTAAAGCAGGCAGGTGTAAACATCGCTCCCTTTCTGCCTTTAAAATATGGATTCTTTAATCAAAAATTCAATTTCCGAAATCACCGAAAAATCGTGATTATTGATGGGGAAACGGGATTTGTCGGCGGGTTAAATGTCGGGAAGGAATATGTAGGGTGGGATGAAAGCATCGGCTTTTGGCGTGATACGCATGCGATGTTAAAGGGTGAAGCTGTTCAAACCCTGCACTCCGTTTTCATGCTGGACTGGGAGTATGTATCAGATGAAGTGTTAATTGATGATCCGAAGTATCATACGCCGCACCCTGTGACAGGAGAGGATGTCATTCAGGTTGTACCAACTGGACCTGATATGAAGGAAAGTATGAGTGATTTATATGATGCACTCATTTCAAATGCGAAACAATTTGTCTGGATTGCTACACCGTATTTTGTGCCAAATGAGTCGATCCGCACAGCGTTAAAAATCGCTGCCACTAGAGGGGTGGATGTGCGTGTGATGGTACCGGAGACAAATGACGGCTTTCTCACACAATACGCCACACGCTCCTATTTTGCTGAGCTTCTGAAAGAGGGTATCAAGGTGTATCATTATCAAAAAGGCTTCATGCATCAAAAGGTCATGATCGCAGATGGAGAACTTGCCTCTGTCGGTACCGCCAATGTGGATATGAGAAGCTTTCAGCTCAATTTTGAGGTCAATGTCTTTACAGCCGCGAAGAAGCCAATCGAGCAATTGATGACCCATTATGAGGAAGATATGAAGGAATGTGAGCAAATGGGACCCGTTCATTTTTATAAAAGAGGCTTAAAAGAGCGTTTGAAGGAATCGTTTGCCCGGTTGTTTTCAGGTGTGCTGTGAGGCTTACCAATGGAAGAAATCATTTCCTCATCTAGTATTTTCATGAGGATTCCTCTATAATTGAAAATGATTATCAATTATAGAGGAAATGAGGTTCTTTTACATATGCTAAAACGCTTTTTCGCCTATTACAGGCCCTATCGAGGTCTGTTCTTTTTAGATTTCTTTTGTGCTGTCGCAGTTGGATTAATGGAACTAGGGTTTCCGCTCATCGTGAACTACTTCATTGATACATTATTGCCGTCAGGGAACTGGACGGTCATTGGCTGGACCGCACTTGCTCTTTTTGTCATTTATGCACTCAGCTCGGTGATGCAATTTATTGTGTCGTACTGGGGGCACATGCTGGGCATCAATATTGAAACAGATATGAGGAAGAAGCTATTTGATCACTTTCAGCGTCTGTCATTTAAATTCTTTGATAACAACAAAACGGGTAAGCTCATGTCACGGATGACCAACGACCTCATGTACATTGGAGAGGTGGCGCATCATGGGCCTGAAGATTTGTTTATTGCGATTATAACGATTCTTGGCGCCTTTGCTGTCATGCTGATGATTAACTGGCAGCTTGCCATTTTAACCTTTCTGATCATGCCTGTCATCATCTGGCTTGCGCTTTATTTTAATAAGAAGATGACAAAGGCCATTACACAGCTGAACAATGATATTGGAGACTTTCATGCAAGGGTTGAAAACAACATCGGCGGCATCCGTCTTGTTCAAGCCTTTGCGAATGAACATTTTGAGAAAAAACGCTTTGCTGAAAACAACAATCGTTTTCGGAAAGCGAAGCTTCTTTCTTATAAAATCATGTCGGTCAATGGATCGATTAGTTATATTTTAACTCGGCTTGTGACGCTGTTTGTCCTTCTGGCAGGTACATGGTTTGTCCTGCAAGGTCAATTGAGTGCAGGTGGATTTATCGCCTTTGTTCTGATCACAAACGTTTTATTCAGACCGATAGATAAAATCAACACGGTGATTGAAATGTATCCAAAAGGAATTGCCGGTTTTAAAAGCTATGTCGATTTACTTGAAACAGAGCCGGATGTGAAGGATACAGAAGGAGCACGGGATGTGTTCGGACTGCAAGGTGAAATTGAATATCGAAACGTGACGTTTGGCTACGATGAGCACAGTCAAGTGTTGAAGGATATCAATTTGAAGATCAAGCAAGGAGAAACCGTTGCATTTGTAGGGCCTTCAGGAGCAGGAAAATCGACCATTTGCAGTTTGCTGCCTCGTTTTTATGATGTGGATGAAGGAGAGATCACGATTGATGGAGTGAGCACAAAATCCATGACCTTGTCTTCTTTAAGACAGCAGATCGGCATTGTGCAACAGGATGTCTTTTTATTCTCAGGCACCATTCGTGAAAACATTGCGTACGGCAACCTAGAAGCAAATGATGCAGAGATTTGGGAGGCCGTACGACGTGCACATTTAGAGGAACTCGTTCAGCGTTTCCCAGAAGGGTTAAATACCGTCATTGGCGAACGTGGCGTCAAACTGTCAGGCGGTCAAAAGCAGCGCTTGTCGATTGCACGGATGTTCCTAAAAAATCCTTCCATTCTTATTTTAGATGAAGCGACGTCAGCACTTGATACAGAAACAGAAAAAGCGATACAGGATGCTCTGAGCGAACTGGCCGCCGGCCGGACAACACTTGTCATCGCTCACCGGCTTGCGACGATTAAACACGCAGACCGTATTATCGTCGTGACAGAGGAAGGCATCCAAGAACAAGGCCGCCACCAAGACTTAATCCAAATGGGCGGCGTATACAGCAGACTGCATGAGGCGCAGTTTGGTCATTAAGAAGGAAGTCCTTAATGAGTCCAGCTATTGAGTTGGACTCATTTTTGACGTGCTGATATAACTCCTATAACCTAATTTTTCTAATTGATATTTCATTTACCACTTAAATGGAATTTTGATATGCTTTAAGGTAATAACATTCAAAAGGAGAGGGTTGTTTGAGTGAAACGGCAAAAACAGTCATGATGAAAAGCGTTCACTACGTGACTCTTATTGGTTTATTTATTTTGATGATTCCAGCTGGAATCAATCCAGTGTTTTTTTATATTGGTATTATTTTGTTTGGCATAAACACTGGAGTAAACGTAATAGGCAGTTCTCTAAGCAAAAAAAATATATCTGCGACGTTGACTATTTGTTTTGCTCTCATATCATTTGGATTTTTTAAGCTATTTTTTTGAAGACGCTCACTATAGCGCACTTTATATTTTACTTTGAAGGAAGCATCAGTGATAAACGATCCAGTAGCCCTTTTGAAAAAGGGCTCAGCGTGTAGACAAACCCTCGCATTCTTTGTCAGTCCTGCGTGCCAGTGCTCGTCCTTCCTAGACTTCAAAGGTTTTCTATCACGCTGAAAAGAAGACAAATGGCTAAAATAAAGATCATTTTAGCCATTTGTCAACAATTTGGGCCCTTTTGGTAAAGGGCTTTTTTTGTTAGGATAGTAAAAACTCGTGTAGGAAGGATCTGATGGAATGAAGGGGCTTCGGCGTTTACAAAAGGGCGAAAAGATCGGCATTTTTTCACCCTCAAGTCCTGCATCAGCGACCTCGCCTCTTAGGTATCAGCGGGCGAAGGAATGGCTTGAGCACAAAGGATTCATTGTTGAACCAGGATCACTAACAGGGAAAGAGGATCACTACCGTTCAGGTACAATTCAAGAACGAGCGGATGAACTGAATGAGCTGATGGCTAGAGAGGATTTGGCCTGCGTGATGTCGATGATTGGCGGGACAAATTCGAATAGTTTGCTGCCTTATCTTGATTTTGAGCTGCTGAACAAACATCCGAAAATCCTGATCGGTTATTCAGACGCGACGGCGATTCTTTTAGCAGCCTATGAAAAAACGAGACTGCCTGTTTTCTACGGACCGGCGCTTGTCCCATCTTTTGGAGAGTTTGAACCGTTCGTCACCCATACATATCAGTCGTTTGAGGACATCTTGATGCACCCGCAGACCATTCCATATCATGTAGGAAAACCGCCCTTTTGGACAGATGAACGGGTCAACTGGGAAGAGAAGACCCTCGACAAAGAAAAGCGTCCGAATAATTGGTTGTGCGTCATAGAGGGACAGGCAGAAGGCAGACTGATCGGGGGGAATCTAAATGCCATGTATGGCATATGGGGAAGTGAGTTCATGCCGGCGATTCAGAAGGGAGACATCCTCCTGATTGAAGATTGTATGAAAACGGCTTCGGTTGTAGAAAAAAACTTCTCTCTTTTGAAGGTAAATGGTGTGTTTGAACAGGTATCAGGTATCCTCTTAGGGAAACATGAGCTATTTGATGATGAAGGAACGGGCAAGAAGCCACACGATATTTTACTTGAGGTGCTTGGAGACACAAAGAGACCGCTCATCGCTGATTTTGACTGTGCTCATACACACCCAATGCTCACCATGCCAATAGGGACACGAGTAAAAATAGATGCAGCTGCAACGCAAGTTTGGCTGACGGAAGCGTGGATATAAGAAAAAGAGCAGCCCCTAGGCTGCTCAGGCTGTCGAGAAAATCTCGACAGCTTTATTTTTTTCCTTAAAGTTTCCATTCCCCCGTTTTATAATAGAGAAAAGCATACTAAAGGAAGGTGTTTTTCTCATGTTCCA
>NZ_JBSPZB010000041.1:0-8024 GCF_053851875.1 Bacillus sp. A015 | reverse complement strand
ACTCTTGTCCCCATAGAAAAAAACACCTCCACGTCTTATTTCGGATAACAACGATCCGTTTTCAAACTTGAAGGTGTTTTTTATTTGTCTCACTTTATGGGGTCAGTCCCGCTGCCCCTGGTTTTTTAAATATGGTGAACAAAATTAAAACCTAGGGGCTGCCTGGTTTTATAAATGATCCTCTTTCAAAATGCGCAAAAGTGACTCAGATATGGATTGGAGCGGCACGTACAATTTCAGTTGATACAGCATGCCTTTGACGATGACTTGTCTTGGTTTTTGTTTATTTAACTCATTTTCTAAAATGCCGAGAGCTTCAAATAAATCAGGCTCGTCTTTCACTTCATAGTGTTCTTCTGCAAGCTCTCTTAATTCTTTTAACAGAGATTCTGTCAGCGGGTCGAATGACCGTTCATAAATAGGACCAAACCAATCACTCGCTTGATCTACGGAAATGAGCGGAACATCGCTTCGCTTCATCATGCCGCCCATCAAATCATCGATACGGTGAATCATGGTTGTGGCAAGCTCTTCAGCCTCTAGCTGAAAATCATATAAAATCGCAAGCTCAAAATAAACGTGACTCATGCCCTCGATCGTCAAACAAAGATCAGTCATATAAGGAATCGCTGCGTCTCCATACACCTGTTTAATGTTATCAATGTGCAACTGGATGGTTGCAAGCCTGATTTGTTTCGCGAGCTGCTGCGTTTCTTCATTCAATGGAAGAGCTCGATCGCTCAGCTGCATTTTAATAAAATCTTTTTGCTGCAAAATATTATCGTAATAGACAGTGAGCTGTTTGCGGTAGGCTTCTTTTGGTGTGCCGCCCTCTGTTTGAACCTCATGAATCCGGGTAAATACCTTATCGTAATAGTAATGCAAGATCGAAATGAGCAGCGCTTCCTTTGATTTAAAATAAAGATAAAAAGCACCCTTTGACATATGGCATTCATCCGCAATTTCCTGAACAGACGTTGTATTGTAGCCTTTGCTGGCAAATAATTTCATGCCGGCCTCAATGATCATTTTTTCTTTCTTTTTCAATATGAATGTCATCCTTTCTTACCGAGAGACAAATGTCTTAGGAAACGTGCGCAAAGAGATGTGACTTATCGGTCATAAACGACGAAACTTTTCAAAAATTAATCAGATTGTAACTTGTTTTTTACAGTGTAATTCTTTATATTATAAAGTAAGGTGACCAACTGGTCAAAATATGTGAAAGGATGATGTTCCATGAGAGAAATCGATGATATGATTAGACGCTTGCGAACAAAAGGGATTCAAGTAGAAAAAGTCAAAATGCCGAAAGAAACCACAATTGAAAAGAAATGGATGTATCAAGCTGGTAAGAAGATTAAAGCCACATACCGTGATTTCAATGGGTATTCATTCATCTAAAAAAAGACTGCGGTCTAAAACCTACAGTCTCTTCTTTGGAACAGTGATCGTATAACGTACACCTAGATCATCATTTTCAATAGATATGGACGCTTGATGCATTGAAAGGATTCGTTTGACAATGCTTAACCCAATACCGAATTCGCCCTTTTTTCCCTTACTAAAAGGTTCGTATAGGTTGGATAGCATATGTTCTTCAATTGGAGGACCGTCATTCCGAATGACAATGCGGATTTGATCCTCTTCCTGCTTCATATGAATATCAATTTTACTTTTCGCGTAGCGAAGTTGGTTTTCTAGCACATTTTCAAATAATTTGCTCCATTGTTCTGGATCGCCTTCAAGTGCAGCCTCATCATCTAAGTCCACGTTCCACTGCAATTCATTTTTCGACCAGCGTATTCGGTCGACCACTTCCAGCATCGTATTACTGAGTAGGAAGGAAGCATGTGCGGGGTGTTGTTTTGATAAATAATCAAGCTTTGTTAAGTACAGCAAATCCTTGATTTTCTTCTCAAGTTTTTCCGCTTCACCTTCAATGACTTCCACCGTTTGTTCAAGATCTCCCTTAGGAAAAATACCATCTTTAATCGACTGCGTATAGCCGCGGATGACCATGACAGGTGTCTTTAAGTCATGTGATATATTTTGCAAAAGAGTCCGTTCTGTTTCATCCTTTTGAATGAGCTTTTGTCTCATTTCTTCAATGGTATGACCAAGCTTCCCGATCTCATCTTGCCGGTCAACGATGACAGGGTCGTCCCAGTCCTCTTGCGCAATCCGCTTCACGTGCTTTTCAAATGCAACGATTGGACGGGATAAGTAGCGGGCAAGCCAAATCGATGGAATCCAGCTTAATAAAATAACGGTGCCCAGGATAAATATCAGCTGTTTAAACAGCGTAAAGGACAGGTCGTCTCGATAAGAGTCTGGTGCATAGGACAGAAGAATATATTGTGTATTGTCTGTTGATACTTTTTTGATGACAAAAAAGATGTGCTGGCCATTTACCTCTTCAGAATAGCGTTTCGTTGCGCTTTTTTGTTTTTTCACAAAGGCTTGGATTTTCTCAATAAAGGCGTGCGGGAAAAACTGCGCCATTTGGTTTAATTCATCTGACGGAATCAGAATGTGCTGCACCGAGCGGTTTTCCGGTGTCGACTTTGGCGAGCCGTCTCGGTTCAACGGATATTCTGTGAGCACCTGCTGTTCATTTTCTATATTTTTATAAATTTCATTCGTGAAAAAGTTTCGTAATGTATTGGAAAATAGGATGATCAGGACAATCGAGATCGTGAGCAAAATACCAGAGATGACGACCCAAATTTGAAAAGCGAGCGGTTTGTTCTTCATCCTTTTAGCATCCTATAGCCAAATCCATAGATGGTCTCGACCTTTAAGTCGGGCATTTTTTTGCGTAGCCGTCTGACAAGGTCGTCGACCACACGATCTGTTCCGAAGTAATCGTGTCCCCAAATTTTGACGAGGATATCTTCACGAGAAAAAGCATGTCCCTGATGATGTGTAAATAAAAGCAGCAAGTCAAATTCCTTAGAAGTTAAGTTAATCAGCTGATCTCCTTCATACACCTCTCTTACATCCTCATGAATGACATAGGAGGAGACGGGTGTGACGCTTTTCTGCTGCGGAGTATCGCTATTTTTGTACACAAGCTCAAGCAGCTTTTGCACCCGAATGATCAGCTCGCGCGGAAGAAATGGCTTCGCAATATAATCACTGCTTCCCAGCTCTAAGCCGAGGACACGATCAATATCTGCATCACGGGCTGAAATGAAAATGACCGGTACGTCAGGTGATGCAGCTTTGATTTCTTTAATAAGTGTGTAGCCGTCCGTATCAGGCAGCATGATATCTAAGATCCATAGATGCGGCGGCTTGTTCATTGCCTCACGTGCCGCTTCTCCGGTTAAAAAAGAGGAGACATTCCAATTTTCACTCTCTAAATATTTGGTTAAAAGTTCATTTAAGTTTTGTTCATCTTCAACTAAATAAATGGTGTACGACAAAGTCTTCCACATCCTCTCAACGTCATTATAACGGGATACAAAGGCGGCATGTCAACAATCACACGCTTTTTTCACAATTTCACATATTCTTCTCATCATTATCCCATAATGTTTGATTATGATAAGCTCAAGGGAAAAAAGGGCATAGACAAAAGGCTGAAGAATAGGTGCTTTTCACCAATGTGCGCACCTTGCTTTTTTTCTATGAATAAGTATTATATAATTTGACATATTGCCATAAAGTATTTTCAATGATCTTGCCATGAAGAGGACATGAGTCCTATCTACACATATGAATGAAGCATGTCATGAAAATGATGCAAAGGAGTGCAAGCGATGGATTTCCGAAAAGAAGATGAAGAGAAAAAGATGAATCATCAAGAAGACGCACATCAAGAGAATGAAAAACAAATAGACGAACCACAAAAAGAGAAAGAACTCGTTTTTCACCAACATGAAAACGAAACATCTGCATCTCAGGAGAGTGTGACAAACAGATCTCCTCAAATGATGGATGACCGTGCTTCTAAAAAAGAGAAAAAACGGAAGGCTGCATGGCTGAGCCCGATTCTTGGGGGGATTATTGGCGGAGGTCTTGTGCTTGGCATTACGCCGCTTTTGCCGCAGTCACAAGATACAGCCGCAAACACTCAAACCCAAACAGAGTCAAGTGAACCGGCAACCTCTGATAATTTCTCAACAAAACAAATCACCAATGCCACGAATGTAGCTGATATGGTAGAAGATTTAGAGCCGACCATTGTAGGGGTCTCAAACTATCAATCTACACAAAATTCGTTCGGTCTTAGCGGTGATTCAACAGAAGCTGAAGCTGGAACGGGTTCAGGTGTCATCTTCAAAAAGGATGGCAAGAAGGCGTACATTATTACAAATAACCACGTAGTCGAGGGTGCCAATAAATTAAAGGTCACGCTTTATGATGGGAAAACAAAAGAAGCGAAGCTAGTCGGCAGTGACGTCATGACAGATTTAGCCGTTGTCGAAATGAACGCTGACGGCATTGATAAAGTGGCAAGCTTTGGTGATTCTTCTAAGCTTCGTGCTGGAGATAAAGTAATCGCCATTGGAAATCCGCTCGGTGCGCAGTTCTCAGGTACTGTGACAGAAGGGATTATTAGTGGTGTTGACCGTACCGTTGAAGCGAATACGTCATCTGGTACTGTTGAGATGAATGTGCTGCAAACAGATGCAGCGATCAACCCAGGGAACAGTGGAGGTCCACTGATCAATACGAATGGTCAAGTCATTGGTATCAACAGCTTGAAAATTAGCGAAAGCGGTGTGGAATCACTCGGCTTCGCGATCCCAAGTAACGATGTGAAACCGATTGTAGATGAGTTATTGAAAAATGGAAAAGTCGAACGTCCTTACCTTGGCGTACAAATGATTGACCTTGAGCAAGTGCCTGAAACGTATCAGGAAAATACGCTCGGATTATTTGATAAACAAATCGGCAAAGGCATTTACGTAAAAGATGTATCAAAAGGATCTCCTGCACAAAAGGCAGGCTTGAAATCTGGAGATGTGATCATCAAGTTTAAAGGGAAAGACGTGGCGAACAGCTCTCAGCTGAAAGAAATTCTTTACAAAGAAACAAAGATTGGCGATAAAACCACAATGACCGTCATTCGTGAAGGGAAGAACAAAAATCTAGATATTACCCTTGGGCAGTCTGAAAATGAATAAATGAAAACAGGTGGATGAAAGGCCCACCTGTTTTTTTGTGCTTATTTTTTTGATGAGAGTGAACGTAAGATGATTTTTTCCCACAAGTTCCAAGGCAAGAGCTGCTTTGCTGTAAATGAAAGGCGAACGCCTTTCCCAACAAGATATCTTAGCTGTTTCAGCTGTTTCTTTTCTGCAAGTGTGACAACGAGTTCTGCGACTTCACGAGGATCTCCGTAGTTTGATTTCTGGGCATTGATATAGGCCATCATCTTTTGATAGATGCTTGTGTATTTAGAATCTCCCGCTGGCTGAATCATCTGTTCGTTCATGGAGGTGTTCCAAATATTTGTTTGGAAAGAGCCCGGCTCGATCAAGGCCGCCTGTATACCAAACGAAGCCAGTTCAATCCGCAAGCTCTCTGTATAGCCCTCCAAAGCAAACTTGGACGATACATATGGAGAGAGCGCAGGCATTCCCATTAACCCGCTGATGCTGCTCATATTGAATATCTTTGCACCGCTTGTCATAAACGGAAGAACCGCTTGTGTCATTTCCATTACACCAAAGACATTCACCTCGAACTGCTGGCGGTACGTGTCAATAGGAACCTCTTCAGCAAAGCCAGCATAGGCGGTCCCTGCATTGTTCACGAGCAGGGTAATGGGTGCATAGGCATCCAGTTTTCTCTTAAATGCTTGAATCGACTGCGTGTCCGTCACATCTAATGCTTCAATATGTATAGATTCGGATAAAGAGGCTTGCATCATTTCTTCGGCGAGCTTTTTGGCGTTGGCTTCCTGCCTGACACCAGCAATCACTGTATAGCCTTGCTTAGCGAGGCGTATCGTGATAAGTTTTCCAAAGCCGCTATTGGCACCAGTCACAATGGCTGTTTTTTTCATCATCCGGTTCTCCTTTTGACGTATATTTTTTGTTTTCATTTACCATAACATACTGTTTAGTTGAATAACGAAAAGAAGCTTGGAGAAGAATAAAAAACGATGATGTGAAATAGGAGGAAACACATGATGTGTTGGAAGAAGGCGGGACTAATAGGAGTGCTGCTCTTTATGCTGTCCGGCTGTCAATCAATCGAACCGTTACAACATACAAATGAAGCAGAAGCAGAGAGTCTGTCAGCTGTTCAAATGAAGGAACTGCCATTTCAGCATCTGCACCTGCATGTACAATATGGACATAAAAGTGAATTATACGAAGCCACCTACCGTCAGGCGAGCGGCAAAGAAGAAGCGCTCATTCGAGACCATATGAATGGTGTCCGCTATGAAGGAGAAGAAGCTTTGCGAGAGATGAAGATGAAGCTAAATGATATGTCTATTCCTAGTGCAAAGCTCAGTGAGACATATGTAAATGAACTATTAGCCGCTTTTAATTTAGATGACGATTATCAGCGGATTCAGGTCGATATAAAGCTCGAAGATGGGACAAAACGTACATTCCAAAAGAAGAAGTAAACGAGACTTTCTCATTTTTTAATTGAAAATGATTTTCAAGATCACTTAAATCTGATACACTAAATTAAGATAAGTGATCTTTTACGTCTATACATAGACGATATTCAATATAAAAATTTGGATGAGAAAAGGAGCGTTTGAGCGGAATGAGTGCCATTTCTACTGAAGGTTTAAGCTTAGGCTACGGAGAAACAATGATCATAGACGAACTAAATGTATCAATCCCTAAGGGTGAAATCACAGTATTTATTGGCAGCAATGGATGCGGTAAATCCACGCTACTTCGCTCTTTGGCCCGTCTCATGAAGCCAATGGGCGGTTCTGTCCTGCTTGAAGGACATTCCATTGCAAAATTACCAACAAAGGAAGTAGCGAAACAGCTCGCCATTCTTCCACAAGGACCAGAAGCGCCAGAAGGATTAACTGTGCATCAGCTAGTGAAGCAAGGGAGATATCCTTATCAAAATTGGCTGAAGCAGTGGTCGAAGCAAGATGAAGAAGCAGTGAATCGTGCATTGAAGTCAACAAAGATGGAAGACCTTGCTGATCGGACTGTTGATTCATTATCAGGTGGACAAAGGCAGCGTGCTTGGATTGCGATGACGCTGGCTCAAGAGACCGATATTATTTTGTTAGATGAGCCGACGACATATTTAGACATGACGCATCAAATTGAAATCCTTGACCTTCTTTTTGACTTAAATGAAAAAGAACAGCGCACGATTGTGATGGTTCTTCATGACCTCAATCTCGCATGCAGATATGCTCATCATCTTGTAGCGATTAAAGACAAGACGATTTATGCAGAAGGTAGACCGGAAACCGTCATTAATTGTGATCTCGTGAAAAATGTCTTTGATATGAACTGCCAAGTGACAACAGATCCATTATTCGGAACACCATTATGTATTCCGCATGGCAGAGGACGCTGTATTGTGCAGCAGGCGCAAGCCGAGACATTTCTTGCTGCAAGATAATCGTATGTCAAAAGCCTGACATCTGTTACGCACAGAGTCAGGCTTTTTTCTGAAAAAGGGGGCGGAAAATGAATGGGAAATGAATTAGATGAAAAGCTCGAAGGCTTGCTTGATAAATATACAGAGCTGCTGCTTGGTGAAACGACCGAAGCACTGAAAAAAGATGTGAAACAGTGGGTGATCTACTCGCATATTGCCAAAAGCATGCCGCCTTTAGCAAAGCATTTTAACGAAACGTATCCAGAGGCAAAAGAAGAGATCAAAGAAACCATTCAGCGGATCAAACAACTGAATGAAGCACATCGAGCCAAAAAAGACCGCTAAAAAACTGCCAGCATCATAGGGACTGACCCCATAAGATGAGACAAATAAAAAACACCTTCAAGTTTGAAAACGGATCGTTGTTATCCGAAATAAGACGTGGAGGTGTTTTTTCTATGGGGACAAGAGTG
>NZ_JBSPZB010000040.1:0-9031 GCF_053851875.1 Bacillus sp. A015 | reverse complement strand
TAGCGAAGCTAGGCTAGGTGTGTGGGAGGCCTTTTTCATTAAATCTCATCCATCATACTTACGTTGAAAATAAAAAAGATTGTAGAAAAACATGAGTTTCTCTACAATCTGGCCGGATTTATCCGGTTTTTTTGTTGCCTTTTTTTGAGTTCTGCATATGAAAGAGAGAAGGGGTGACCAGAATGGACGCATTCGAACAATTAATCGGCTCTTTGTTCACTAAACCGCATGATGGGAAAGAACAAGCGCACGAAAAGGTTGAAATGGATCTAGCTGATAAAGCGAATGATCTTGAGCAGCACTTAAAGGTATTTGGCGACAAGATGGATGCTTTTGCAAAGGAAACAGAGGCATTCATGATGCGTCATGGAGACACGGCTTACGTATTTAAACAGCAAAAATAAAATTTCCGCACTTTTTTATGTGATCGTCCAAACCATTTCTTGTTTTTTTCATATTTTGTAATGGAGTAGAGGAGGTGCTTAAATATGAGTTGTTACGGTTACGGTGGCGGTTATGGCGGCGGATACGGCGGCGGCTATGGCGGCGGCTATGGTTCAACATTCGTTCTTGTCGTCGTGTTGTTCATTCTTCTAATCATCGTTGGTGCTTCTTTCTTTAACTAAACAGTAAGAAGGTGAGGGAAGCAATGGGGGAGCCTTTTGCTTTCCTTTCTCTTTGGTCAAACAAGGCCTTAGGATAGGCACATATCTCGGCTATTTTCATATAGTAAGGTGATTACTCCACAAAGAGGAGGCAAATGAATGGATAATAAATTCTTTAAAAGTGTCGAAAATAAAACAGGTGTGAATATGAATGATGTCTTTAAGCTTGCAGGTTCATTGCAAAATGCCAATTTTAAAGATGAGGCGACTGTTCGAGGCGTCATTAAAAAAGTAGCGCAGCTTGCAAACAAACGTGTACCTAAAGAGATGGAAGACAAAATCGTTCAATCGATTACAAGTGGGAAAGAAAAGCTTGATTTCAATACAATCGCTAAAATGATGAACAACAAAAAATAAACAACAGGCTCTCCACTGAAAGGGGGGCCTGTTGTTTTTGTGTGAATCATTCACGATTTTTCTTTAGAAGAGGGTACAAAAAGCGAGAACGATGAGCGGTTTTCCCTCTTCTAAATGATGGAACAGATAGATAGAGAGATTGTTTTGCTCTTGTCATAGCAACATATAATAAGCGCCGCTCTTCTTCAATAGCTTCCTCATCACTGTTTCTCAGTTCATCAAGTGAGAAATCATGAGGCAGTGCCCCGTCGACCACACAAGTGATGTACACCGTTTGGTATTCAAGTCCTTTTGCGCGGTGAATCGTCATGAGCTGAACACCTGGTTCATCTGGTTTTTCCTTTTCAGCAGACTTCATGTGTTCGGCATGTGCGAGAAAGGCTTCAATTGTTTCAAAGCGTTTTGCAGCTGTTTTCACATCACGTACATCATCTGCCCCTTTTTCAAGCACATTCGTATCGGTCACACGTTTTTTCAAGTAATCACCAAGTCCCATCTTTTGTTCAATAAACGCCACAGCGTCAGACGGCTTTAACGTTCGTAAGGTTCGGAACAGGGGAACGATCGATTGCAGCTTTTTACGCTGAAACGGCTGAATGTCTGTTAGTTTTCCAAGGGCGTCTACCATTGAACAATCCTCCGTGATGGTCAGCGCCTTCAGGGTGTTCAGTGTCTGCTGCTTTAAAAAGAAGACCGGCAGTAGCTGTTTCATTGCAGCAACATCATCTGCATCCTGACTTAAAAAAAGAAAGGCGAGCAGCACTCGAACCATTCGTCTGCTGTAAAAGGCTTTCACGCCAGCTTCTGTCTCATACGGAATCGCCGATTGATGCAGCCGCTCATAAATGGCGCGTCCTCCCGTATTGGTTCTAAACAGCACGCAGAAATCATTCGGCTTTGCTCCGTTTTTAATTTTTTCCTGAATATCTGCCACAATCATGGTCGCTTCCTCTTCCTCGTCATATGGATAAAAGAGAGTGGGAGGGATTTTCTCCGCACGAACCGCTTTTAACGTCTTCGCGTAACGATGCTGGTTCTTTTTAATAATGGCATCTGCACTTGCGACAATTGTATGGTGAGAACGATAATTCGCATGTAAATGGACGATCTGAGCTGAAGGATAGTCCCGTTTGAATTCAAGAATGAAAGCAGGGTTGCTGCCCCTAAAGGCATAAATGGCTTGATCATCATCACCTACACAAAATAGCTGCTCTGATTCCCCGGCTAAAAGCTGAATCAACTGATATTGAACCGGATTAATATCCTGAAATTCATCAACTAAAATATATTTAAATCGTTCTTGATATCGTTTGAGCAGTTCAGGCTGTTCCGTCAGCATGTGTAAGCAGGCAATGGCCATGTCATCAAAGTCAAATTGCTGATGGTCCCGTTTCTGCTGTTCATACGATTGATAGATCGTCCAGATTTGTTTGTCCTTTTCATCTTTCAGCTCAGGAAGTTCGCCTGGTAAAAAGGCATTTTTCCAATAGCCGATCGATTGTAACACTTGATCGGTAGGATAGTCTTTCTCATCAAGTCCTTCATTCATCATTGCTTTCCGAAGGTACTGTTCCTTTTGCCAGTCGAACTTGATCAGGTGCTGGCCGTTCCATCTGTTCGGATCATCGTGAAGCAGCATTTTATAAAAAAGACTGTGGAAGGTGCCCGTCACGACTTGGTTCGCTTGTGATGGATGAAGCTGGTATTGCTTGCGCAGTCTTTCTTTCATTTCACTGCTGGCTTTTGTAGTGAAAGTGACGAGTAATATATGGTGAGCAGGAATTTGATGGTGTGAGATCAGATAAGCCGCTCTAGCCGTCAGCACCCTTGTTTTCCCGCTTCCGGCACCAGCCAGAACAAGCATTGGACCATCTTTATGTGTGACAGCTTGAAGCTGCGGCGCGCTAAAGGTGATTTGAGGAAAAAGGTCGATGGTATGTACTTGTTCATTCTCTTCTAAATGTAAGGCTTCGCTAAATTGAATCGACCTTGGTTCTTGCCAATCATACGATTCCTTTGTTTGCGAGATGACCTGTTTGCCAGCTGGAAAACGGAAGCCGCCAAGTTCTTTGTAGGAATAATTTTCCTCTGGTTCTTTCTTTTTTTTCATGTCTTCTTGTTCTTCTGCTTTTTCGCACATCTCTTGCTGAGACGTTTGCTTATGAATAAAGGCAGGCTCTTCATGTATATTTAATCTGAAAAAGACGGGTTGTCCGCAATATGGGCAGGATAAGTGCCCTTTTTTTCCCTCATCATGGAGGAATTGATAATGTTCTCTCGAATACGTATGTAATGAGATCGTTCGATCATGTCGTCGTGCGCATTTCAAAGCTAGTCCTCCAATAGTCAATCAATCTTAAAAAGAAACAAATCTAATCATATCAAATGAAGCGTGTTTCAAACAGTCATAATTAGGGAATAGTAGAATAGAAGAGAAGCAAAGGAGGCGTTCTTGATGGGATATATAGCCCCGATTCAGCCGGATCTGTATTTTCAATATATCAATCGTCCTGCTCCTCAGGATAAAGAAGACTATGCGAGAGTGACAGAGGTCACTCGCACCTTTCATGACAAGGTATACAGAGAGCTGGAGAAAAAAGAGGACTTAGTGACAGAAGCAGAAACGAAAGTACAGCAAAAAAAGCGGGAACGCTTTGTACGAGATATGTTTATGGAGGAAGGCAAGGGCATTCATATCAATGCTTATATATAAATGATTGCGCTTTCTTACCTTGACGAACGATAATAAATAATGAAAAGCCAGCGCATCCATGATGTCCTGGCTTTTCTCTTTGATCAAACAGATAGTGTTTTTGTCATTTTGACATGTGTGATACCCGCTTCTTCAAATGGTTCAGAAACGGCTTTGTAGCCTTTCTTTTCGTAGAAAGGAAGAGCTTGGACTTGTGCATGCATAACAGCTTCCTTTGCTCCCTTGGAAGTGGCCTCTGTTTCTAGCGCCTCTAGCAGTTTGTGACCAAGGCCAAAAGAGCGCGCCTCTTTTAACACACAAATCCGTTCAAGCTTTGCCTTGGGACCTTCAATCATACGCAGTCTAGCGGCTGCCTGCGGCTTATTGTCATCGTTATAAATGACAAAATGGGTGGCTTCGTCTTCTAGTTCATCAATTTCGATCTCTAAAGGGACTTCTTGTTCTTTTACGAACACTTCTTTTCGAACGTAATATGCATCTTCTCGTTGTGTTTGTGCTTTTGCGATGACTGTTTTCAAATGTCTTTATCCCTCTCCTAAAATAAATGTTTCATAAACGGTCCAAGATCCATTCTCTAATTGATATAAAAGATGGAAGCGGTCAACCGTTTCTTCATGATCAATCTTTCTCAGCTTTAATGTGCCAAGTACGTCTGAATGCTCATCATCTGATAATTTTTGAGCCACTGTTACATGCGGAACAAATGCATATTCCGGTGTGCCAGCAAGTGGGTCAGTGTACAATTTTTCATTTAGACCCATTAATTCCTCGTTCGGTTCTACTTTCATATAAATGACGTTGTTTACAGGAGCGAATGAACTGAATTTTTTAATGCGTAAGGTAATGGGAGAAGCATTTTTTGCATACTCTCGCAAGGTTGAAACGATCTCAGCTGCTTCTAGATCCGTTAATTCAAAAGGTGTTCTTAATGTTAAATGAGGCGGTATGAGTGCATAGTTCGGATCATAACGTTTCCGATAAGAGTTCGCAATATCTTGCAGTTTTTTTGATGGAAATATAACAACTCCGTATTTCATCATGTTCCCTCCTGATTAAGAAAGTATTTATTATTGTTTATTATAACAAAATTCAGTTGATTAACGAATATGGGAGCATTCTTTTTAACGAAGGGGCAATGAGCGGCTGCCAAAACGTCCATTTATGATCCCCTTCGAATGTTTCAAATAAATAATCCGCACCAGACTGTTCAAGAAGGGCCTTTAAGTCTGCGTTCGGTTTGATAAAATCAAGCACTTGGCCATCTGTTGTTTTCACAGCCGTTTCTTCCGATCCAATTTGATGGATAATGGCATAATGAGAAAGTGCTGTTGACTGTTTGACGGCTTCTAAGACCGACTCATCAACGTATGGAGACTGCAAAATCAGCCCGCCAAATAAAGAAGGATAATCAATGGCTGTCATGAGTGAAATCGTAGCGCCTAGTGAATCACCAATGAACGTACGTCCTGACCCAATTTGATACGTTGGATAGTGTTCATCAATATAAGGGACAAGTTCATTTGCCAAAAAACGTTTATACGCCTCAAACTTTGTGCCTTCTGGATGATACGTTTCTCGTCTTTCAGTGACATTTTCGTAAGGAACACCAATGATAATCGAGCGTTCCATTTCTTTATTTTGCATCAATTCTTCCGCCTGTCTGCCTATTTTACCTAAGCGGAAATAATCATGACCATCTTGTGCAATGATGACATGATATGTATAAAGGGGGGAGTAATTGACTGGCAAATAGATTAAAACGGTCATGTCCGTCCCAAGTTCTTTTGACTGTAAGGTTTCTTCTTGAATGATTCCTGTTTTCTTCACCATAATCCATTCCTCCAGCTAACCAAATTCATCACAAGTGAAACGTTTCCATTCATTGTAACATGAAAGACAGCGTTGTTCCTATATGCGAACATGCAATCAAATCGGCTGACATCCATTCTGTTATAAAATACAGAAAATTTTAATTAATCATTACAATTCCCCTTGAAAAATGAGTTTTAATACGTTACAGTATTAAGAATTAGAACAGACAGACAACACATTCTTATCGTGAGAGGTGGAGGGACTGGCCCTTTGAAACCTCAGCAACCGGTATGCATCACGTCACGTGATGTACCAAGGTGCTAAATCCAGCAAGCAGCTTTTTTGCTTGGAAGATAAGAGGAAGCGATTAAACCCCTTCTTCTTATGAAGAAGGGGTTTTTCTGTTTTGAAATCAGATTTTACTTAGGATGGTGTCAAATGACAGAACATGTGGAAACGAAATTAGCGCAAATTGGAAACCGTAGCGAAGAGGCGACTGGCACAGTCAGTCCTCCCGTTTATCTTTCAACAGCATACAGACATAGAGGCATAGGTGAATCAACAGGGTTTGATTACATTCGAACGAAAAACCCAACAAGACAGCTTGTAGAGGATGCGATTGCTTCACTCGAAGAAGGGACGGCCGGTTTTGCCTTCAGTTCGGGAATGGCAGCGATCCAAACGATCATGGCTCTATTTGAGAGCGGAGATGAACTCATTGTCTCATCAGACTTATATGGCGGAACATACCGTTTGTTTGAAAACGAATGGAAAAAATACGGCTTGCGTTTTCTTTATGATGATTTTTCAGATGAAGACTGTTTACGCTCTAAAATCACGCCAAACACAAAAGCCGTCTTTATTGAAACGCCGACAAATCCACTCATGCAGGAAGCGGATATTCAAAAAATAGCGAAGATTGCAAAAGAGCATGACGCTTTGGTCATTGTCGACAACACCTTTTACACCCCAGTCTTGCAAAAGCCGATTACGCTAGGAGCGGACATTGTCATTCATAGCGCAACCAAATATCTAGGCGGACACAACGACGTCCTTGCCGGGCTTGTGGTCACAAAAGGAGAGCAGCTATCTGAAGACATGTTCCAGCATCAAAACGCTATCGGAGCGGTCCTATCTCCATTTGACTCATGGCTTTTAATGAGAGGAATGAAAACATTGGCCCTTAGAATGCGTCAGCATGAGGAAAATGCGAAGGAGTTAGCGGATTTTTTAGAGGAGCAGCCTGAAATTCAAGATGTTCTTTACCCAGGCAAGGGAGGAATGCTGTCATTTCGTGTAGCCAAAGAGGACTGGGTCAATCCATTTTTAAAGCAGCTGAAAACGATTTGTTTTGCTGAAAGTCTTGGCGGAATCGAAAGCTTCATTACGTATCCTGCCACGCAAACGCACATGGACATTCCAGAAGAGATTCGCATAGCAAACGGCGTGTGTAACAAACTGCTCCGTTTCTCTGTTGGGATTGAGCATGTGGATGACCTGAAAGCTGATCTGAAACAGGCACTATCAAAAGTGAAAGAGGAGGTACATGCCAAATGACCACACACGATTGGACACTCGAAACAAAACTTGTTCATAATGCGTTTAAAACAGACCGTTCAACAGGTGCAGTCAGTGTGCCGATTCAGCATGCGTCCACGTTTCATCAAAGCAGCTTTGATGAATTTGGCCAATATGATTACTCCAGATCAGGAACCCCTACACGTCAAGCATTAGAGGATACCATTGCAGCGTTAGAAGGAGGAACAAGAGGGCTTGCCTTTGCGTCAGGCATGGCAGCCATTTCAACCGCTTTTCTTCTTTTATCAAAGGGAGATCACGTCCTTGTCACAAGAGATGTGTACGGCGGAACATTCCGTATGATCACGCAAGTCCTTTCGAGATTTGGCATTGAGCATACCTTCGTGGACATGACGGATTTGAATGAAGTCAAACAAGGCATTCAATCGAATACGAAGGTCATTTATATGGAAACACCGTCAAATCCTACACTGGGGATTACGGATATTGAAGGCGTCGTCCAGCTTGCAAAAGAGCATGACTGTCTGACCTTCTTAGATAATACGTTTTTAACGCCTGCTCTCCAGAGGCCGCTAGACCTTGGCGTTGATGTTGTGCTGCACAGTGCAACGAAATTTTTAAGCGGTCACAGTGATGTGCTGTCTGGTTTAGCGGTGGTCAAAGACGAAAAGCTGGGAGAGGAACTATATTCGCTGCAAAACTCTTTTGGTGCGGTCCTTGGCGTTCAGGATTGCTGGCTCGTGCTAAGAGGGTTAAAAACACTTCAGGTCAGATTAGAAAAAGCAAGCCAAACGGCAATAGAACTGGCTTCATTTCTAAAAGAACATCCTGCGGTGAAAAAAGTATACTACCCAGGCTTAGATGACCATCCAGGTGCAGAGATTCAGCGAAAGCAGGCAAGCGGAGCAGGAGCCGTTCTCTCATTTGAACTAGAGAATCAAGCGGCTGTAAAAGAATTGGTCGAGGGCGTCACATTACCTGTATTCGCCGTCAGCCTAGGCGCTGTCGAATCCATTCTGTCCTACCCGGCCAAAATGTCACATGCCGCTATGCCAAAAGAAGAAAGAGAAAAAAGAGGCATCACGGATGGATTGCTGCGATTAAGTGTCGGGGTCGAAAATGGAGAAGACCTCAAACGCGACTTCAAACAAGCGCTCGATCAACTAAAGCCCGTCCTTGTGAACCAGTCATAAATGAAGTGGGAAAAAAGCCGGCTCCTGAATCCGGCTTTTTGGCCTTTTTTGAACAAAACCATTGACGCCCTGTATATATGGTTATATAATAGAGACTGTCAGTACAGAAAGCCCAGAACTGATACATAACCCGATTCCGTAGCTCAGCTGGGAGAGCGCTACCTTGACAGGGTAGAGGTCGCTGGTTCGAGCCCAGTCGGAATCATCGTTGAAACCCTTGCTTAGCAAGGGTTTTTTGTTTTTCTAACAACAATATTTTATTCTGTTTTTTCAAATGGGGACGAATTAGGATGTCCTCTTATCCGCTAGGTTGTTTAAGTATTTTTAGGATCAAAACGATTAAAGTGTTCTGCAGTGTTAAATTCTAATTTGTTTGTGACATGGCCATAAATATCTGATGTTGTTTTAGCACTAGCATGTCTGGCTATTTTCTGAATAGCATTTAAATTTAGAGGTATGCGAAGAGCTCGGATTAAAGACAGCTCGGTATTACATATTAAAAACAAGCAACGTTTAAACTTTAGACAGTAATTAGAACTATCTAGCTATTGTTTTTGTATCTATATTCTTATTTAATGACAAGTTTTGTGTTGGTAAAATTGACCTTGTCAATGAATAGGAGGGAGTGACTTTTTCTGGGGAAGATACTTGATGCAAAAGCACTAACAAGTGCCATGGACACAAGGGCAAAACATTATCAGGCACTCCGTGAAGAAATGACCGATTTGAAAAAAGCTTTACAGGGCGTGGCA
>NZ_JBSPZB010000039.1:0-9064 GCF_053851875.1 Bacillus sp. A015 | reverse complement strand
GCGAAGCTAGGCTAGGTGTGTGGGAGGCCTTTTTCATTAAATCTCATCCATCATACTTACGTTGAAAATAAAAAAGATTGTAGAAAAACATGAGTTTCTCTACAATCTGACCTAGCTTTCGCTAGGCTTTTTCTGTTCCATGATAGGGCTTTTCCTGATAAAAATAATTCGGCTTCACAATGGTATTGTCGTAATGCTTGTGGAAGATGTGGGTAGCAGCTGGTGACACCGGCGGAATCAGCCATGTCCAATCTCCAGTCAGCTTGCGGTCCGCCTTCTCTTCCTGCTTTTCAAACTGCTTGAATTGATGCGCAGCTGTATGGTGATCGACAATGGCCACCCCTGCTTCGCGGTAAGAATGAAGAACCGCCACATTCAATTCCACAATGGCTTTGTCCTTCCAAAGTGATGCATTTTTTGTCATATCCAGCCCTAAAATAGAAGCGACTTTTTTCAACATATTGTAGCGATTTTCATCGGCTAGGTTACGTGCGCCAATTTCTGTGCCCATATACCAGCCGTTAAACGGCGCAGCGTTGTAATGGATGCCGCCTATCTCTAACTTCATATCAGCAATAATCGGAACGGCGTACCATTTCAATCCTAAATCACGAAATCCTTCATATTCAGGATGGGTAATCTCGACTTCTTGAACGATCTCTTTCGGAAGATTATACAGAACCGGCGGCTGACCTTTTAGCTGAAACATGAGAGGCAGAATATCAAAATGCGTGCCCTCCCCTTTCCAGCCATGGGCTTCACATAACTTTGTTAATTCAAGCGATGCCTCGTCCCCAATGATGCCATATTCCGTTTCATAGCCTGCATAACGGACAAGCTGATGATTATAAATGACCACTTCCTTCCGTCCCTCGTGCTCTGGCGGAAAGATCGTAATGGACGGTTTGATTTTCCCGCCATTTGTTGCATACTCAATATGATGAAAGAGCGCCTCTTTCACCTCATCTTTTGTCTTCACATGCCGGCAGTCATGAACATGCAGCGTTGACCAAAACAAACGGCCAATGCAGCGGTTGCTGTTGCGCCACGCCATTTTCGCCCCGTGCGCTAATTCCTCTTGTGTGTGAGTATACATCCCTTTAGAGTCAATTTCTTGTTTTATTTCATGCAGACGTGCTGCTTTCTCTTCATTTGACTTGTTTAATTCTTCATAGCATAAAGAAATAAAAGCTTCTGCTTCAATCCACAACGCTTCTTGGTTACTCAAACATACTCGCCTCACTTTAATACGAATATATCCATTGTAGCGGTTTCTATTGATAAATTCACTTGTTTCAAACCATTTTTATCATATCATCCGATCATTGTCCTTAGACAGTGGATGAATTAATGAGCCCAAGGGTCTTTTGGAGCCAGTGAACATACCCTTTTTCTCTTTCAATTGCCCTTGTCAGCACTAAGTAATGCCCGAATTGCGCTGAATGAAGCGATTCAGCAGCAGGGTCTTCCTCCGTTAAAGCGTGCAGCTTCTGTTCAAGCATGTCTACTTTCTTGGTACGCTCTAGCAGTTGATGTGTAAATAGGTCATCCGCTTCTTCTTTGTCCATGGAAGAGATGAAAAATGTTTTCAGCATGAATTCATCCTTTGTTGTTTCCGGTATCGGGTCTTTTGTCCTTAGCCACTGATGCAATTCTGCTTTCCCTGCCTCAGTAATTTGATAGACCTTCTTCTCCAGCTTCTTTCCTTGTATACGAACATCAAATTCAATAAACCCTTCTTCTGTGAGCCGTTTCAGCTCAGGGTAAATTTGACTGTGCTTCGCACTCCAAAACTGTCCAAGGGAATCCTTAAAATATTTGGTTATATCGTATCCCGTCAGCTCACACTGATCTAGTAAGCCAAGAATGGCATATTTCAGTACTCTCATCATGGGCCTCCAACGCATATTCTTTGACAATAGTATACCATACACTCTAAAATAAACATGTAAATCATGACATGTTTTAAACAACATCATTCTAATGAAAGAAGGAATAAACATGGATCAATTCGTTGGACTTCATATGATTTATACGTATGAAAATGGCTGGGAATATGAAATTTACATTAAAAACGATCACACCATTGATTACCGCATTCATAGCGGAATGGTCGGAGGCCGCTGGGTTCGTGATCAAGAAGTGAATATTGTGAAGCTGACAAAAGGCGTCTACAAAGTCTCCTGGACAGAACCAACGGGGACAGACGTTTCTCTGAACTTTATGCCTGAGGAAAAACGCATGCATGGCGTCATCTTCTTCCCAAAATGGGTGCATGAACGTCCAGATATCACGGTTTGCTATCAAAATGACTACATCGATCTCATGAAACAATCTCGTGAAAAATACGAAACATATCCGAAATATGTTGTTCCAGAATTCGCAGACATTACGTATATGAACCATGCAGGTGTAAATGACGAAACGATTATCGCAGAAGCACCGTACGAAGGCATGACAGATGAGATAAGAGCTGGGCGAAAATGATCTTTATTTTAGCCCTTTGTCTTCTTTTCAGCGTGATTGAAAACCTTTGAAGTCTAGGAAGGACGAGTACCGGAGCGGAGCGAATTTGACATTCGGAGCACCAGCGCGCAGGACTGACACAGAATGCGAGGGTTTGTCTACACGCTGAAAGCGGCACAATGCGTGCCGCTTTTTTATTTGATCCCTAACGTCTTCTGATGAAGCAAGAAACGGTAGACTGGCAGTTCATCGCCTGCTTTCGAAGCAATAAACCCTGATGACATATAGCTATCTTTTGATTCTGGTTCAAGGGCAAGTGACAGCAAATTGGTTTGTGGCTGTGCTGTCAAATACACCTTGGTTCCTTTTGGCAGCTGACGTTTCTTGTCAACGAGCGTTGTTTCAAGCTGAATATCTGTTTTGCTCTTTTCCTCTCGCTTCGTCACCTGATAGGCTTGTACTGGCACTTTCACGCCAACAGGCAATGTGACACTTTTTAATCCTAATGTTCTGAGCTTCCTCTCTACCCCTTCATGCCCCGGGAGAATGAGATAAGCTGTCGGTCGCTCTCTTGTCAATACGGGAACTGCATCGCTCGCACTATGAAAACGCACAGGGACATCGATGGTCTGTCCTTTCTCGATATCCACCATTTCGAGTGAATCGTTCACAGGTGCTTTGAAATCATCTTGAATGACCACTCGATCGTCATCGTTTGTTTGAAGACCTTTTTTCACCAGTTTTAGCCGCTCCGTCACCATTTGCTGCTTGACTTGTTTGGCATGCTTCACCGTTGTCTCAATGATTTTTTCATGAGTGGTGACTTGTGCTGCGACGCGGCGGGCAAAGTCCTCCCTTCCAATTCCAATCCCCCTGCTTTCTACAAGAAATGATATAGCTGGCGAGAGTGCAAAGGCATTTCGGCCAATTCGTGCATCCGTTCCGCCTTCATAGAGATCGATCTTTCCATCCTTCCCTCTTGTGTTTGTATAATATAGGTCATTAGAAAATCCTTTGTTCGTCAGCGTTTCCCGAACTCCGTTCACATACAACTCATTTGATGTCAGACGAATGCTTTCAGGAATGTTCAAATTCTTACCCGATAAAATGAGTAAATCATGATATTTGAGGGCGCCTGATGAGCCAACATCTTCAAACTGCTTTTGGCCTACATCGTATTCATGGGCATCAATGACCACCTCTGGCGCATAACGATTCAATTCTTGATGCAAGGCTGTGAGCTCTGGAGATTCTAATGTCATATGATCACGATTCCCGTCCATTCCGTTTGCAAGCCTGCGGTCAAAGGCATATGAACCATCTGGGTTGATCCTTGGGACGATGATGATATTGACATGATTGAGTACACGCTCTCCTTCTTCACCTGCTAGTCGTTTCGCGATAACAAGAGCAGATTCGCCGGAGGCTGGCTCATTTCCGTGTATTTGTGCTTGAAGCCAGATCGTTGGCTTTTTTGAAAGTGGAGAGATGTGACGATCCTTTGTAAAGTAGAGAGCTGGAATAGACCGGCCATCAATGGATGTTCCAATCTGTTTCTGCGTGGCGTAAGGACTTTTGCGGACAATGTCACGTAAGAAATGTTGAAGCTCTTCTTGAGTCGTAAATGTGTCTCCTTTTTTCTGAAAGGCAGGTGTGTCGAACGTCTCGTCAGGCTCAGGGTATAGCTTTTTGACTGAGGCTGGCTGTTCATAACTTTTTCCATAATAAGGGGTGTCTGCGTTTGCTGAGGCTGGAGTCATCATCGACAAACTGCCTGTTATGAGGCATACAGCAGCAAAAAGAATTGTTCCTTTTCGTTTGGACATGCTATCCTCTCCCTTCGTTGATTTGCATTATAAAGAAAAAAACAGACAAAGTGTCAGTATTTTTCAAAAATATATCTTTTGGAGGAACAGGCATTTCTTTGTATAGGGCAAATGAATGGAGCTCGCTCGGCAATATGACCTAAAAAAAGTGCCCGCTCTATACAGCAGGGCACTCTTCTATTTACCAAATGGAAATGGCTCCAATGAGAACCGCCATGACGGTCATGGCGACGACCACAAGCACAGCCCATTTCATCCCAAATTTCTGATGCTGATCCAGTGATACCCCAACAAGTAAATGAGTCGATGGAACAAGTGGACTTAACATATGAATCGGCTGACCAATAATAGATGCTCTGGCAATCTCAATTTTATCGACACCGTATGCTGCCGCTGTTTCTGATAGGATCGGCAGTACCCCATAAAAGTATGCATCATTCGGCATAAAGAAAGTAAATATCCCGCTTGTTAACGCGACAATGACTGGAATCATCGGGCCAAATAAAAGTGATGGATCAACGCCAAGTGCACTCGCCGCTCTAGGTGTTGTACCGCCCCCTGGAATCGTATTCATAATCCCCATGCCAACACCCGCAATACCTGCTAAAATAATCGGCCGGATGCCAGCAGCGTAAATAACGGAAGCATCGCTGTTGTTGTAATCATGTACGTCGTTGTCCCGTCACCATCGGATCAAATAAACCCGCATCAATCATAATGCTGAAGTACAAAATGGCAAACATAATCATGACAGCTGTCGGAGCGACTTGCTGCACACCTTTGACAATCATGTCTGAAATTTCAGTAAAATGAAAACCTGCAATAAGAGCAAATGCAATTGGTGTTAACACCAATGCCGTTAAAACAGACATACGTTTCGTCATAATCAAAACCATAAATACAATCATCATAAGAAATCCTAAGATTGCTAACACCTTATTCACCCCTTATGTTGTATGCGCTGTTGGTATCCCATTTCCAACCCTTTCTGTCATCATATCTGACGTTGAAATTGAAGTAAATATTATGAATTTTAATTCTTTTTCGGTCGATAAATGCTTTTTGTTCATTTTGTTCAAACCTTGGTTTTTTTGGTTCCAGCCAAGATTCCAACAGGCATTAGTATACATGCGATGCGTAAGATGAATATTTCAAATTAAATTTGTATTCTGACAATAGTCAGTGTATTGTTATACATGTTGACTAACTCGAGTCAGATACATTTATAAAAAACTCACTTTTCACTAGACTGGTAATCATTTGAAGGAAAGGATGTTTTAATTTGAGTAGAGAAAAGATAAAAGAAGTGGCTGTAAAACATTATATCCAGTTTGGTTATGAGGGAACGAAACTTTCTCAGATTGCAGAAGAAGTAGGTATTCGTAAACAATCACTTTCATACCACTTTAAAAGCAACCGATCGCTATTTAACGAAGTATGTAAGGAAACTATTGAGACGGAGGTTCAATTTATTCAGCAGTACTTCAGGGAAAATGCACATAAACCTGTTGAGCAGCAATTGTATCAATATCTAAATGAATATAAAGTAAGGTATCGTGCGAATTCAAATACTAGATTTTTGATCGAAATTGCTTTTCTTGTATCAGATGAGATTCTCGCAGATATTAATAAAGAGCTGCAGATATATATGGATTGTCTAACGGAAACATTAGAAACATGCTTTTCCAAGCAAACATTCCGTAAAAGTGAAAAAGAATGTGCATTAGCTTTTTTAATAGTTTTAGATGGTCTTGAGACTCAATTAGTATATGAAGATAGTGCAAGGTATGACCAAGTACAAAACATTATATGGGATATTTTTTGGACTGGGATTCAGGAGTGAAATTTATTCGCTTTCACTTCTTTATTGTCATAAAGGACTTTTTGTAACTTCAACTATTTTATCTAAATTGTGTAGAAAGGAACTTTCATGTGCCTAATAAAACGAAAAAATATGAATATCTAATTGATAATCCGAACGTGAAAGTGATGCCAATTGTCGTGTCTTTAATTATTGGTGCTTTTTTTGCAATATTAAATGAAACGTTATTAAATGTTGCCTTGTCAACCTTAATGGCGGAATTTAATGTATCATTGCCAACAGTACAATGGATGACAACAGGATTTATGTTAGTGATGGGGATTGTTATTCCAGCGTCAGCTACTTTAATCCAGTGGATTCCGACAAGACAATTGTTCTTAGGGACATTGTTGATTTTTACTATTGGAACGATAATATGTGCAACTTCACTGAGCTTTCCAATTTTATTAGTTGGTCGCCTTATTCAAGCAGTCGGTACAGGTTTAATTATCCCAATCATGATAAATGCTTTTTTATTTATTTTCCCCCCACACAAACGCGGAAAGGTGATGGGACTAGTAGGATTAGTCATTATGTTTGCACCAGCAATTGGACCGACTTTATCTGGAGTACTTGTTGAATATTTAGGATGGCGGTTTTTATTTATTACAGTCATCCCATTTGCATTATTTTCTATTGTGTTTGCAGCAAAGTATTTAGTGAATGTATCTGAAGTTACAAAACCGAAAGTAGATGCGTTATCTCTTATTTACTCTACGATTGGCTTTGGTTCGATTGTGTATGGCTTTAGTTCTGCTGGAGAGAGAGGCTTTTCAGACCCACTAGTCTATTCTATTATAGGGATTGGACTTCTCGCATTGGTTCTGTTTACAATCAGGCAACTGAAACTGAAAGAACCACTTATTGATTTAAGGGTATTCCGTTATCCTATGTTCACACATGCGTTCTTGCTATTTTTTATCATTGTTATGACGATGTTTGCTTCTGAGATTATCTTGCCAATCTATATGCAAGGACCATTAGGGTTAACAGCAGCTACAACTGGTCTTGTCTTACTGCCTGGAGCTTTATTAAGTGGTATAATGAATCCAATCATGGGAGGTTTGTTTGATAAATACGGTCCTCGTGCCTTAATGATTCCAGCGACGATAGTTTTAGCTGTAACAATGTTTATGATGAGTAATTTTAATATGGAAACATCAATATGGGTTGTTGTTGTTGGCTTTATTTTAATAATGGCAGCTGACGCGACGCTATTCATGCCTACGGAAACGAATGGATTAAATCAGCTTCCTAAAGAGCTCTATCCACATGGGACTGCAACGCTATCGATCATACAGCCGATTGCAGGAGCTATTGGTGTTTCTGTGTTTGTCAGCATTATGAATGCAAGACAAAATACATATCTGAACAACGCCAGTAATCCAGAAGACCCTCTGACGATTCATTTGGCAATGGTTGCTGGAGTTGAACTTGTATATTTTGTAATGTTTGCCATAACAGTTATTGCAGTCATTTTGGCTTTCTTTGTTTATCGTGCTGTTCCAAAAGAATTAGATGAAGTACAAAATAAGTAAACATTGTATAGTAATGAGTCAGTTTTCCCTTATTCAACTGATACGAACAAATGAGTGTGATCATCACCTCTAACCTAAAGTTCAGCCATTGGAATCGGGTTTTCAGCGGTTCCAGACTGACTGCGGCACTTGTCAATCGGGTGAGCCATCATGCTCACATATTAAGCTTTACAGGAGACCGCTACCGAGTTACGCACGCGCTATCCCGCAAAAAATAAACAGGAATTGGAAGGCTGGCAAACTTCTAAATTTTTCTATTGCAAAACACACCTGCCTTTCTGCTGTCTGCAAAAACCAAAACAAATGGTCAATAAAGCAATGACAACAAGCAAAAGACCGATAATTAATCCCAATATTTTCGTTTGTAAAGTGACTTTCCTTTTGCCCACCCTCACCGCCACAACCCCTAATTCAAGTAGATTCATTGAATAGACTCTAAGAAAATCATATCATTTTTTCTTACGAAGTTGAGAGAAAATTCATTCAAACAAAATAGGACGACTCAAATCGAGTCATCCCTGTGTGTTGATTACGTGATGGATAAACCAGCACTCGCATAGCCTGCTACGGTGTTAATTAAAGATAAGCCTGTTGCAGTCGCAGAGAATACAACCAGTAATCTTGTTTCCGGTGTAACTGGCACATTCAGACCGGTAGCGATGCCGTTTGAAATAGCACCTATCGATAAAACCCCTGTTAAGTCTGGAGCCAATGTGACGCTCGCTACTTGAGTGAAGCTGTTATCTGGTGTCGGTGAAGCAAATAAACTAGCTGTCACTGTGATGTTTGTGCCGACTAAAGAAAGTGCTGCTGTCGTACTAAAATAGCCGGCAAATGAAGTAATGGTACCGTCCCTTGGTACAGAGAATGCCATATTTAAAAGAGTACCTGCTGCACCTGTTAAGTCGATGATACCACCTATTATGCTAACGCCTGTTGCAGAGCTACCAAAGCCGACCAAACTAGATGTTCCGACAAGACCGCCTGCAATTGTAGTCAAGACAGCAGGGGTACCTGATGCAAATGGAATAATCGCACTCGAGCCAGTTACTCCGGTGGCTCCCGTGGCACCGGTTGCTCCGGTATCTCCTGTTGCTCCCGTTACTCCAGTGGTTCCGGTTGCTCCTGTGACTCCGGTGGCTCCTGTTGCGCCGGTATCTCCTGTTGCTCCTGTGACTCCTGTTGCTCCTGTGACTCCGGTGGCTCCTGTTGCGCCGGTATCTCCTGTTGCTCCTGTGGCGCCGGTTGCTCCGGTGGCCCCAATATCTCCTGTTGCTCCCGCTACTCCAGTCGCTCCGGTATCTCCTGTTGCTCCTGTGACTCCGGTGGCGCCGGTATCTCCTGTTGCTCCTGTGGCGCCGGTTGCTCCAGAG
>NZ_JBSPZB010000038.1:0-9109 GCF_053851875.1 Bacillus sp. A015 | reverse complement strand
AGCGAAGCTAGGCTAGGTGTGTGGGAGGCCTTTTTCAATACATTTCATTCTTCATACATACGTTAAAAATAAAAAAGATTGTAGAAAAACATGAGTTTCTCTACAATCTGAATAAGATGCCATAACGGCATCTTATTTCATCACTTCTTTATTTCCCATATAAGGACGCAGCACTTCAGGAATGATCACTGTACCGTCCTCTTGTTGGTAGTTTTCTAAAATGGCTGCCACGGTTCTTCCTACCGCTAAACCAGATCCATTTAATGTATGGACATGCTCCGGCTTTGCTTTAGGCTCTGGGCGGAAACGAATGTTTGCTCGTCTTGCTTGAAACGCTTCAAAGTTACTGCAAGAAGAAATTTCACGATACGTATTTTGGCTCGGAATCCATACTTCGATATCGTATTTCTTCGCAGCTGTGAAACCTAAATCTCCCGTACACATGCTCATGACACGATATGGCAGGTTCAATAGCTGAAGAACTTTTTCTGCTTGATTCGTTAGTTTCTCTAATTCATCATAAGAATCTTCTGGTCTAACAAATTTTACGAGCTCTACCTTGTTGAATTGATGCTGACGGATGAGTCCGCGTGTATCTCTGCCGGCAGATCCAGCTTCTGATCTAAAGCAAGCACTGAATGCTGCATAATTGATTGGCAGCTGCTCTCCTTCAAGAATTTCGTCACGGTGCATGTTGGTGATTGGCACTTCAGCCGTTGGAATGAGGAAATAATCTTCTTCTCGAATTTTAAAAGCATCCTCTTCAAACTTTGGAAGCTGGCCAGTTCCTGTCATGCTTGCTCTGTTGACCATGTAAGGCGGAAGCACTTCAGTAAAACCAAACTCATCCACATGTAAATCGAGCATGAAGTTATAAAGTGCGCGCTCTAAGCGTGCACCAAGCCCTTTATAAAAAACGAAACGGCTTCCTGTCACTTTTCCTGCACGTTCAAAATCTAGAATATCTAACTCATCCGCTACGTCCCAATGCGGTTTTGGCTCAAATGAGAATGCTGGCTGTTCACCCCATTTTCTCACTTCAATGTTGTCATCTTCTGTTTCACCAACTGGTACAGAGTCATGAGGGATATTCGGAATTGAGAACAGGATGTGTTGCAGGCTTTCTTCTACTGTTCTTAATTCATCATCCAGCTTCTTAATCTCATCTCCGACCTCACGCATTTCTTGAATAATGTGATCGGCGTCTTTCTTTTCTCTTTTTAGAACGGCCACTTGCTGTGATACTTCATTTCTTCGGCTCTTTAATTCTTCTGTTTTACCGATTAATTCTCTTCTTTTTTGATCTAGTTCACCAAACTTATCAAAATCAGCTAAATCTTCGCCTCGGTGTGCTAACTTTTCTTTGATTTGATCAAAGTCCGTGCGCAGTTGTTTAATATCCAGCATGTGTTACACTCCTTTTTTATCGAAAAATAAAAAGAGCCCTCATCCCATGAAAGGGACGAGAGCTCTCGCGTTGCCACCCTGATTGAAAACATGCAAAATCATGCTTTCCTCTTTCCTCTGTAACGGCATCACCGTAAATGCTTACTTCTCGTGTTTCAGCATTTCGCTCAAGGATGGATTCAGAATGCATCTTTCACCGATTCTCACCAACCATCGGCTCTCTGAGAAAGAGGGGCTTCTTACTATTTCCCGTCAACGCTTTTTCGATCTTTGATTGTGATTTTAATGTACTATAAGTTTTATCTCTTTTCAACCGTTTTATACAGCGTCTTCGTTTTGTAGGACTTCACCATCTCAACAAACAGCTGCGTTAACCGGTGGTCGTCTGTCAGCTCTGGATGAAAAGAACAACCTAAGATATTGTTTTCTTTCGCCATCACAATCCTGCCATCATATTCAGCCAAGACCTCTACGCTATCATCTGCGCTGACGATATGAGGCGCACGGATAAACACCCCTGTAAACGGCGCATCCAGTCCTTTCACTTCTACATCTGCTTCAAAGCTGTCTACCTGTCTGCCAAATGAATTACGTGCAACAGATACATTTAACAGTCCAAGATGAGCATCTTCTCGATCTTCTATATACTTTGCCAGCATAATCAAACCGGCACACGTCCCGAAAATTGGTTTCCCTTGAGCAGCGAACGCTTTGATCGGGTCAATCAATTGGTACGTATCCATGAGTCTTCTCATCGTCGTACTTTCTCCACCAGGGATAATTAGACCGTCAACGGCTTCTAGCTCTTCTACTCGTTTGATGATCTTTCCTTCTGCGCCACAAGCTTCAATCGATTGAATATGCTCTCTCACCGCACCTTGAAGCCCTAGTACACCAATTGTTAGCATGTTCGTTTGCGCTCCTTAATTACCAGCCACGCTCTTGCATACGCTCTTCTGGCAGTAGATTTGAAATTTCAATTCCTTTCATGGCTGTTCCCAATTCTTTAGAAAGTTCTGCAATGAGACGGTAATCGGTGAAATGAGTCGTTGCTTCTACAATGGCTTTTGCAAATTTAGCAGGATGTTCTGATTTAAAAATACCAGATCCGACAAATACGCCGTCTGCTCCAAGCTGCATCATTAACGCAGCATCTGCTGGTGTCGCAACGCCTCCAGCTGCAAAGTTAACAACAGGCAGCTTGCCTTCTTTTTTGATCTGAAGCAATAATTCATAAGGTGCTCCTAGATTCTTTGCTTCTGTCATCAGTTCATCTTCACTCATCGCCGCTACTTTTCGAATCTGAGCATTGACCTTTCTCATATGGCGGACTGCTTCTACAATGTTGCCTGTCCCAGGTTCTCCTTTCGTCCGCAGCATGGATGCGCCTTCTGCAATACGGCGGGTTGCCTCACCTAGGTCACGACATCCACATACAAAAGGTACGGTGTATTCATTTTTATTTAAATGGAATTCCTCATCAGCGGGCGTTAGCACTTCACTCTCATCGATATAATCAACACCAAGCGCTTCAAGAACACGAGCCTCCACGATGTGGCCGATACGTGCTTTTGCCATGACTGGAATCGTTACCGCATTTTGTACTTCTTCCACGATTCTTGGGTCTGCCATTCGGGCAACACCGCCTGCCGCACGGATATCAGCTGGTACTCGTTCTAGTGCCATGACTGCCACCGCACCTGCTTCTTCTGCGATTTTTGCCTGCTCAGCATTGACGACATCCATAATGACGCCACCCTTTTGCATTTCTGCCATTCCACGTTTTACTCGTTCAGTTCCCTTATTGCTCACAATTGTTTCCTCCCATTTGTCTATTCGATTGATTCAACATCTCTATCATACAAGCGAGACAGTATAACAATAAAGAGAATAGTATAACAATTCAATCAGCTGATAAAAAAGGATAACCCCTTATATATAAAGGAATGTCGGCTAAAAAGTTGCCCTTTTCTCTTTTAAGTGTGATTTACATGCTATAATGCAACTATAACAATTCAAAACCGTGTATAACAATTTTGCATTCATTGGAGGATTCTCATGCATATTGATATCCATCGACATTCAGATACATCTCTTTCAAATCAGATTTACTTTTCAATCGTTGATCACATTCAATCGGGTCTGCTTCAGCAGGGGGAGAAGCTGCCGACTGTACGTGATTTAGCGAAGCAGCTCAATGTAAGTCTTGTCACAGCAGCAAAGGCATACACACGGCTTAAGGACGACGGATATTTAACAACTGTGCAAGGTAAAGGAACTTTTGTGGATGAGCAGCATGAGCAAACTGACATCCCGGTTCAATCATCTACCTCTTTCGATTGGCAGTTGTCCATTCCAGATTACTTACCAAGGTCTCAATTCGCTCAGTATCATTATGTAGAAGAAGCCATTAACCTTTCTTCCTCTATGATCGATCCAGGACTTTTACCTAACCGGTATTTAGAAAAAGAAATGCAGCATGTACTAGCGAGGCATCCTCAAATTATGTCGAAGTACGGAGAAATACAAGGTGATCTTCAGCTTCGGCAGGTCATTCAGTCTTTTTTAGAAAAATTAGATGTGCCTTCTACTCCTGAAAATATCCTAGTGACAAGTGGTTCTCAGCAAGGGCTTGATCTGGTGGCACGTACGTTTATCGGGCCGGATGATGTGGTCGTCATGGAGGCACCCACCTATCCAGGCGCGATTGATGTCTTTATGGGCAGAGGGGCAAGAATCATTACGGTCCCAGTCGATCATGAAGGGATGAACATGAAGCAGCTTCAAAGCATTTGCGATAAATATAAACCAAAGCTCATCTATACGATCCCTACTTTTCACAGTCCGACAGGCGCCAGTATGTCAATGAAGCGCAGAAAACAGCTTCTCTCACTGGCACAAAGCATTGATTGTCTCATTGTAGAAGATGATCCTTATCGTGAGCTTTATTTTGAAAAGAAGCCGCCAGCACCAATCAAAAGTCTGGATCACGATGGACACGTCATTTATTTACGAGGATTAAGTAAAACACTGGCTCCAGGGTGCAGAATTGGGATTATTACAGCGTCAGGCTCTATATTTAACCGTTTATTAGCGGCTAAGGCCAATAATGATTTAGGCAGCCCTCTTCTCACACAAAAGGCCATATTACCGTTTCTGACATCGAAGAAAATGATTGATCATACGAAAAAGTTAAGAACTGCCTTGAAAGTAAGACGCGATTTAATGATGGATGTTTTGACAAAGCATGCACCGAAGGACGTCACGTGGCAAATACCACAGGGCGGGCTCAATTTATGGCTCAGCTTTCCTTCCTGGGTCGATACACGTGCACTCTTACATGAGGCGCGTAAGCAGCAAATCACCTTTCTGCCAGGCTCTGTCTGCTATCCTGGAGAGCCAAAGCAGAATTATATACGCCTCAGCTTTTCTTATGTGAATGAAAAGGCATTGACCGAAGGCATGGAAAAGTTATGTGGTATTTTTCAGCAGGCTTTGTCCACACCTCAAAATCATAAACAATCACTTTTCTTTTAACGATAAAAAAACTGCTCTCTATGCATGAGAGCAGTTTTTTATTAGAACCAACCTTTTACTGTATCAACGATTCCGCCCCAAATGCCAGCGAAGAATCCACCTATACCGCGCATTGCAAGGATGAACCAGTTTGCTTTTTCATCGCCTGTTTTCGTCACAAGCTCAACACCTGATTGGTCTTTATTCAAATAGCCGTAGTCCTTCTCATCACCAGAATAAGAAGTCGTCAGCCTGCCAACCTTCGTTCCTTTTTTAATAGGAGCTTCTAGGTTCTTTTTCTCGATATTTACTTTTGCTTTATAGCTCTTCTCATCGCCATTTTTTACTGGCACAGAGAAAGCTTCTTTTGTTACGACAGGTACTTCTTTATCTTTCCCTTTATCGACTTCGATGTTTTCATTTCCCTTGATCTGTTGACCTTTTTTGTACATTTCTTTCATCGTAAAGTTTTTAAAAGCATAGTCAAACAGTTTTTTCGCCACGTCGAAACGTGCTGTATGAATATTTCCTTTTGCATTTAGGATGACTGCGATCACACGCATGTCACCACGCTTTGCTGTACCTGTGAAGCTAGAACCAGCTGAGTCAGTAGAGCCCGTTTTTAGACCGTCTACTCCTTCATATTCTTTCACAAGCCCTTTAAGCATGAAGTTCCAGTTTGGCATGTCCATTTCATCGTCTGTGCCTTCTCTGAACTTTGTTTTCGCGATACTTGCTGTTTCAAGAATTTCTGGATGGTCTTTGATGAGATGCTGTGCAAGCAATGCCAAATCCTTCGCAGATACTTCACTTTCTTCATCAGGACCCGTACCCTTTGGCTGTTTGCCATGTAAGTCTTTATTTTCTAGTCCAGTTGCATTGACGAATTTGTAGTTTGTTAAACCTAGTTCTTTCGCTTTTGCGTTCATTTTTTCAACGAACTTCGATTCTGATCCAGCGATCACCTCTGCTAGGCCAATCGCTGCTGCATTTGCTGAATAAATAGCCGTTGCTTGATAAAGTTCTTTGACTGTATACGAGCCATCTTTTCTCAAAGGAACGTTGGATAAACTGCGATCCTGAGAAATTTCGTATACATAATCATCTGGCGTATACGTTTGATCCCATTTCACTTTGCCTTCAGAAATAGCCTCTAGCAATAGATACTCTGTCATCATCTTTGCCATACTTGCAATAGGCAGTCTTTGTTCTGCGTTTTTACTATAAAGAATTTTACCTGTAGAAGCTTCAATAAGGATGGCTGCTTTCGCATTTACATTAAATGGATCTTCAGCCGCTTTTGCTTTGGACATTGGTGTAAAAGCTGTAACAATCAATGCCAGTGCAAGGATAGAGACCATAAGCTGTTTCAACATCTTGCTGTTCAATCGTCATACCTCCGTATTCATCTTTTTTCGACGTTTTTCATATATATTTAATCCACAAGGGCTTATTTCAACACAACAGTATAAATTTTATCACAATAAAGACAAAAAAAATAGACAGAGTCATAGACCCTGTCAAATGTAATTTGATTGTCACAATTTATCAAGAAATTGTGTAGTTTGGTGATTCTTTTGTAATTTGTACATCATGTGGATGACTCTCACGAAGACCTGCACCAGTCATGCGAATGAACTGAGCTTCTTCTCTAAGTGTGCGTAAGTCTTGTGTTCCACAATAGCCCATACCAGAACGAATGCCGCCAACTAGTTGGTACACTGTATCAACGACAGGTCCTTTGTATGGTGTACGGCCTTCGATACCTTCTGGAACGAATTTTTTATTATCTTCTTGGAAGTAACGGTCTTTACTTCCTTTTTCCATTGCAGCAACAGAACCCATACCGCGATAAACTTTGAAGCGTCTACCTTGGAAAATTTCTGTTTCTCCTGGGCTTTCAGATGTACCAGCTAAAAGGCTTCCGAGCATAACGGCATGTCCACCAGATGCTAGTGCTTTCACGATATCACCTGAATATTTAATTCCACCATCTGCAATAATAGATTTACCATGTTTTCTTGCTTCTGTTGCACAGTCATAAATCGCTGTGATTTGTGGTACACCAACACCTGCAACAACACGTGTTGTACAAATTGATCCTGGTCCGATACCGACTTTCACAATATCTGCTCCTGCTTCAAACAATGCTTTCGTTGCTTCAGCTGTTGCAACATTACCAGCAATGATGTTAAGAGAAGGATACGTTTCACGGATTTTTGATACAGTATTTAGAACGCCTTGAGAATGCCCGTGTGCTGTATCAATGACAACGACATCAACATTGGCTTCTACTAATTTTTTCACACGAGTCATTGTATCGCCAGTGACACCAACAGCGGCACCAACAATTAAACGGCCATGTGCATCTTTAGAGGAGTTAGGGAATTCAATCACTTTTTCAATATCTTTGATTGTGATGAGACCTTTTAACGTTCCTTCGTCATCTAAAAGAGGTAATTTTTCAATTTTGTATTGCTGTAGGATTTTTTCAGCTTCTTCTAATGTTGTTCCAACAGAAGCTGTAACAAGTTCCTCTTTTGTCATCACATCGCTAATCTTCATTGAATAATCCGAAATGAAACGAAGGTCACGGTTCGTAATAATACCAACAAGCTTTTGATCTTGTTCGTTGTTTACAATCGGCACACCAGAAATACGGTATTTACCCATTAAATGCTCTGCATCGAATACTTGATGCTCTGGTGTTAAAAAGAATGGATTTGTAATAACGCCACGCTCTGAGCGTTTTACTTTATCCACTTGTTCTGCTTGCTGTTCAATGGACATGTTCTTATGAATAATACCAAGACCGCCTTGACGTGCCATTGCAATCGCCATTTGTGATTCTGTCACAGTGTCCATTCCTGCACTAATAATTGGAATGTTTAGCTTTAATGTGCTTGTTAACTCAACTGATAAATCGACATCACGCGGAAGTACCTCAGACTTTGCTGGAACAAGCAAAACATCGTCAAACGTCAAACCTTCTTTTGAAAATTTACTTTCCCACATTAGTAAATCCCCCTCTTTTCGGCAAAATATTATATGTAGATTATCAACTAGGAAACAGCATGTCAAGGAAGCAACAAACAGTTGCAATTTTTAGAAAATATAGAGAGAGTTGAGGAAGAAGATGAAAAGTTCAGGATGGAAGGATTTAAAACGTTTTTACTCACTCGAAACTTCCCAGAAGTTTCTATTTCAACAATATGAGAAACGGAACATTCAGGATGCGAACGGGCAAGCCTATAAAAACTGTGAGCGATTTATTTATTTTTTAAAACACGGTCATACATTTTATGAACAGGCCGCCATAGCTCCACTAGAACTTAAGCCAATTTTATTATTTTATGGAATGGCGCAGTTGCTAAAGGCATGTTTGCTTACTGTTGATCCTCATTATCCTTCTCAAACCTCTGTCTTAGCTCATGGGGTAACGTCAAGAAAAAGAAAGAAACAGCATTACCGTTTTAGTGAAGATGAAGTGAAAATCCAACGAAATGGACTATGCATGCATGTGTTAAAGCACCTATTTCATTTAAATGGTCTTGAAGATGAACGATTTACGATGATCAATCTTCTTTCGAAAATACCTGAAATGAGCCATGTTCTTGAGTTTCAAAAGCTGCCCTCGACATTAGTCAAAGTCGAACATGCCAATGGAATGTTGATTCAAGATCATATTCCATTGCTTTATAACATGTCAGCTGAACGATTTATTGAGTACTTTGAGTTCCATACAAGTTGGAAGCTCAAACAGAGAGAAGCCAAAAAGCTGACGTTTAATGTATTTCTTGAAGAAAATCCTGCTTTCGCTACTCATCTTCATTATGATTTAGAAATGGATCAATGGTTTATTCCGTCAACACGAGATGCATTTCTAGGGATCCCCGAGATCATCAGCCATTACTTGTTAATGTATAACCTTAGTATGATTGCCCGCTATGAGACCGAATGGTGGTACGAGCTGCTGTCTCAATACATTAGTGATGATTACGTCATGATTGAACGCTACATGGAGATTGCAGAAGAAAAGTTTCCAGCTTATATCATGATGCTGTTAGAAGAAAAAACAAAAAAGACCAGTTCCGTCTGGAACTGATCCTTAGAAAGGCTTGGCGGCGTCCTACTCTCACAGGGGGAAACCCCCAACTACCATCGGCGCTGAAGAGCTTAACTTCCG
>NZ_JBSPZB010000037.1:0-9235 GCF_053851875.1 Bacillus sp. A015 | reverse complement strand
TAACAACATTCGCATTCAAACGAAACTAAACAACCAATCACCGATAAACTATCGGCAATTGGCTGTATAAAGGTGTTTTGATCCCTGTCTCAAAAACGGGGGTCAGTCCCTATGCTCAGGATGCCTTTTTATTTAAGAATCGGCTTTGATGAGATTGATATGCAGGACAGTGAGCTCGTGCTGGCTGATATCTGGGTCATGTCCGACGATAAATTCGAGCTCATAATCACCGGTTCGGTAAACGTATTTCGTCTCTTTTGTTTGTGGGATGGTGCTCACTGAATCGGCCGGTCCAAGCTGTTTCTTTAATAGGGAAGGGGTCATCCCGCCGATATTCGTTTCTTTTTCTACATTTGTACCGAAATAACGGATTTCGTCAATTTTTCCTTTTATGTCATAGTGAAAAGCAAATCCTGGATTCCCCATTTCAGCATGATACAAATCAAAGCCACTTTGACCTGTTTCTGGATAAGGCTGTCCTAGCTTATGATGAACGTCTTTTTTTGTTTGAACGCCTATTTTGAGCCCCTCTGCATAGTAGGGCATTTGTCCTTTATGCGCCAGCTCATAAATGCTGTTTAGCGCGGCTTGAGGACCTTTGGGAATGGATTGTTCTGCCGCCGTTTTGGTTATGGCGTGTGCTGTGATCGCAGGGCTGAAACCGAATAGGGCGGAAGAAGCGAGTGAGGCAGTCACGATAAAAGCTGCTGTTTTTTCATGATAAATCCCTCCTTGATCTCCTATACCCGGTGCAATCAGGATCAAACGTCAAAAGAACCAGCTGATCAGGATCGGCTGGTTCTTTGATTGAGAAAGTCACTTTGAAGAAGTGCTGGATTCATCTTTGGCGGAAGAGGAATCTTTTTCGTCCTGTGCTTTCTTTGTATAGTCATACTCATTGCGGTCAATCGGTGTAAAGCCTTTAGGTTTGTAGAAACGGAGTAAATCTTCGGTGACGATCTTATCAGATGTCTCTAGCATCTTTTTCACCGTTTCATTTTCTTGCGATGCTTTTTCAGTTGGCTCGATTTTCTCGCCTGTTTTGTTGCTGTAATAGTTATTGCCTACTTTCGTGTAGTCCTTGGACACGAAGTCTCCATTTCTAAATGGCACAAGCTCTTTGAAGTTCTTCGATAAGATATCAGAACCAGACATTAAATAATTCTTCGTATCATCGCCGAGCAGGTGCAGAAGGGTTGGAGCGATATCGACTTCACCAGAGTATTTATGAATCTGTCCGCCTTTTACGCCTGGCACATGAATAAAGAGCGGCACACGCATGAGCTGGGCATTTTCATAATCTCCAATTTTTTGTCCAGTCACTTTTTCCATCGCTTCATTATGATTTTCCGAAATGCCGTAATGGTCTCCGTACATAATGACCACTGTATTGTCATATAAACCTGACTTTTTCAAGTCTTTGAAGAACTGTTCAATGGCTTCATCTAAATAATGAGCAGATTGGAAGTAGTTATCGACGACAGAGTCTCCGAAATCACCAGGTTCGAAATCGGTATCACCTTCATCCATGCCAAATGGGAAGTGGTTCGATAACGTAATGAATTTCGAATAAAATGGCTGCTTCAGATTTTCAAGCATTGGCATTGATTCTTTGAAAAACGGTTTGTCTTTCAAACCATAGTTCTTCGTATCTTGCTCGTTCATATCGTAGTACTCAGAATCGTAAAATCTGTCATATCCAAAGGACTTAAACATTTCATTACGGTTCCAGAAGGTTTTCGTATTCCCATGGAATTCTGCTGACGTGTATTGATCCTTCTTCAAAATGCCGGGAAGTGCCTGATACGTGTTTTGCGCTTTGTTAATAAAAACAGAGCCTTGTGATAATGGGAATAGCCCAGTATCCATCATAAATTCGGCATCAGACGTCTTTCCTTGTCCTGTTTGATGGAAGAAGTTATCAAAATAAAACGTTTTGTTATCATGTGCCAATGAATTAAGGAATGGAGTGACTTCTTTTCCGTTCACCTTATAATCAATGACAAAGTTTTGCAGAGATTCAAGAGAAATCGTAATGACGTTCATGCCCTTCGCTTTCCCGTAATAAGCCGGGTTTGGATCAGCGCTGTTCGCCTTTAAATAATTCTCTACATCTGTCACATCATTTGAATTTGCCAGTGCACGCTGGCTGTTTGATTTCACATTTTGAATGGCATCAAACACGGTAAAGTTATAAGCACCCAAATATTTTACTAAATAATTGCGGTCGAACGATCTTGATAAAAGCTCTGGACGATCAATCTCTGCAGCGACTAAGTTGACAACAAAGATCACAACAGAGGACGCAAGAACGAGTCTAAACGATTTTGACTTTTGAACAGGTACAGTTGCTGTACTTGTTTGCTGCTGCCTTTTCATGCGGACTGCGAGTACGATCAAGATGATTGTATCGATAAAGTAAAACACATCAGTCCAACGCATGAGTGAAAATGCACTATCACCTAATTGTCCGCCATTCGTTCCTGCCTGCATCACAACAGGCAGCGTGATAAAGTCATTGAAGAATCGATAGTACACGATGTTTGCGTAAAGTAAAAAAGACATGAAAAAGTGAATCACAATGATAGCGGCAGGCTGCCATTTTTTCTTGAACAATAAAGCAAAGCCAAGAAAGAACAAGCTGGAGCTAATAGGATTCACGAAAAGCAAAATATGCTGAAGCATATTTGATATACCAAGTTTGAATTCGATTAAATAAGCTGTATACGTTTTGAGCCATAGTAAGATGGCCGCAATCACAAAGAAACCGAGGCCTCTTTTTTGAATAAATGTTTTCATATAAACACTCCTTTTCTCCGTTATACGGAAGAGGCGGAACGAAAGAAAACGAACCATTAGAATATACCACGAAATCCGCAAATAGAAAAGTCATAACCGATGAACTGCGTGAACAGCCTGTCCGAGCAATATAAGGAAAGAAATCGAAAATATTCGATCTTCGAAAAACTTTTTATGAAATTTATCCTAATATTAACAGAAAATTCAGTTATTTTCCTGTTGTTATATCAATAAAACAGGTAAAAAGACATAAGTCTAAAGAATTAATTTGATTTCTACAATGGTGATTTCGAGAGAATTTCCAGTGTTTATTAATGTTTATGCAGGTTAAGTAAAAAAAATGAGTCAATGAACAGCGAATAATGATGGATAAAAATTCCTGCTATATAATATATCGATATATTTTGTTGTTTCACAAACAAAATGGTTTTGATGTGTTTTGTAAGGGTTTTATTAATTTTGATGAGTTAACAAATTATCTGAATATACTTAAGTGAACATTTTGAGACTATAAACTTTTCAATTGAAGTCGATATAGAGATTGACAGGAAATCTTCCATTGAAAGGATTGATAGTATATGACTGTACGAGCTGAGAACCTCGTTCAGAACTGGTTTCCGAGTGAGGACGGAAATGCGGAAGAGCGTAAAGAATTCATCAAATTAATGGAACAGATCATTTCAGGGATTGATCACCTGAAGGATCCGAACCGTGCTCACCTAAAAGGTGAAAAGAATCGTGGGGAGGATTTTTATCAAAAGCTCACTGAAACAAGTCAAATTCCGGTGAACGGACAACAAGCGGAACTTGTGAATGAAGAATTACTTAAGCTTTTACATAACCATCCATACCACACAAAGTATTTCTTCACGAACATTTTGCCAATGGCAAGTACACCAGGAATTCTAGGCATGCTGACGGCTATGCTGGTAAATGGAAACAACCTATGGGATGTTTATGGACCAGCAGGTGCGGAAGCTGAGGTCAGAGTGGTCTCAATGATGTCTAAGCTCATCGGATATGATCCAAATGTGAGCGGGGGATACACAACATGGGGAGGTCAGGGGGCTATTTTCTCAGGGCTTCGTTTAGCGATTGCGAAAGTCGCACCGGAGTCATTACGAAAAGGTGTCCCGCAAAATCTTTATGCGTTTTGTTCTGATGCAGCACATTACAGCCTATTTAAGTCAATGGAAGCAACCGGACTTGGCACAGACAATTTAATCAGAATTAAGACAAATAAAGATCATTCAATGGATATGGAAGATTTGCGTTGTCAAATGGAACGTGTTGCGCAAAATGGGGGAATTCCCGTTTATATTGTGGCAACAACCGGAACAACAGATGCCATTGCAATTGATGATGTAAAAGGGGTACGTGAAACAGCAGAAGCCATTGCTGAGAAGTATGGTCTAAAGGTGCCACATATTCATGCAGATTCGGCGCTTGGCGGATTCTTTGCTTTCTTTAATGAGTATGATGTATCTAAAAACCCGCTGCAATTCTCAGACGGTGTTCTTCGTATGCTAAAAGAAATCAAAGCGAAATTCCAGCATCTCTCTCTTGCAGACACGATGTGCTTTGATTTTCAAAAGCTCGGTCAAACACCTTACACATCCAGTTTATTCTTAGTGAAAAACGCTGCTGACTTAAAGCGTTTGGACCTGGAAGAACAAGAGACACCATATGTTGGACATAGAGGCTACGGGGAATACCATACGGGTTATACACTTGAATGCTCAAGAATGGGAAGCTCGATCAGCATGCTGAGCGTGCTGTTAACGTTTGGGATTGAAGGATACCAGCGCTTGCTCGGTCAATTTTTAGAGGTGAACCTTGCATTCAGAGAAGCACTCAGTCAAGACATTCCGCAAGCAGAAGTCGTAAATGACGGCAACGTCGGAATGGCTACATTGTTTAGAATTTACCTAGACGGCTCTCCGCGCTTTAAAGAAGAGATTTCAGGCGAAGCGACTTCAATGGAAATTGAGCGGAACAATCAGTTGAACAAAATGCTGTTTGAAAAGCTTGGAGAGAAAAGAGACGAAATGTTCTTTGGCGATACAACAAAGTTTTTACTTGTAAATGCAAAAGAAGGACAAGAATTCTATCTAAGTGTGAGTAAGTTTTTTGTCATCTCACCTTATACGTTACCAGAGCATATCCCTCATATCGTATCTTATTTAAAAGATGTGATTGCATCTGTTTGCGGACAATTTGAACATGTACATGCTTAAATCAAATCTGAGAGTGGAGATGTAGAAAAAAATGGCGAAACAAAGGAAATTTGGAGGACTCACGATATCTTCCAAAATTATGTCAGTCGTTGTCGGAACATTACTCGCAACCGTTGCACTATTCGTTCTAACATTTTATCTAGTCAGCCAGGATTTATCATCCCAGTTATTAAAGCAATTTGATTATCGGTTAACGACAGATATCGATACAGCTAAAAAAGAGATCAACAGTATCGATGGAAACGTCCTAAGCATTAGCGGGAAGGACGATCCACTTTATATCGAGGTTAAAAAGAAAATCACAGAGCTTCAAGAAGATCATACGCTTGAGAACTTATACGTGTTATCAAATAAAGGCGGCAAGGAAAGAATCATTGTGTTAACTGGGCAAGACAATGATTTTGATCAAGATTATGTATTCTCAGATGAGATGAAACAAGCTCTTTCTGAAGATAAAATGGTCAAAAGTGATATTTACAAAGATTCATTTGGAACACATAAATCAGTCTTTTTGCCAATCAAAGATTCAGGCGGTGAGCTTACTGGTATTCTAGGAATTGATTTAGATGCGTCTGTTGTGCCAGAAACAACGAAGAAGTTGACGATCTATATCACGGTTGCATCTGCCATTGTGCTCATCGGCGGATTACTCTTCTCATTCTTCATGGGAAGAAGAATTGCGAAACCAGCACGTTCGTTGAGGGAATCAGCGAACCGAATTGCAGATGGCGATTTAACTGGAATGGTAGAGGTTGAAAGTAAAGATGAGATCGGTCAATTAGCCGCTTCTTTCCAAAAGATGCAGGGACGGATCAAAGAGCTCATTGGGAAGATCTCAAACTCATCAAGCGAAGTGTCGAAAATGTCTTCACAGCTTCGCACCGTGACGAACGAATCGAGTCAAAGTGCGCAGCAAGTGTCAGAAGCGATGACGAATATGAGTGAAGGAATTAATGATTCTGTAGCAAATATTACAGACTGTACGACCTCTGTTGCGGAAATCGAAACTCAAATTGAAGGCGTAACGAAAGAAGTAGATGAAATGAAATCTGTTTCATCAGAAGTACAAGAGCAGTCAGAATCTGGTCAAAAACTGGTGCAGCATGTCCTTGAGCATCTCAATCTGTTATACGACAAGATGACAAACTCAAAGCAGGCAGCAGAAGAATTACAATCACATTCAACAGAGATTGAAAGTGTCATCTCCATTATTACCGACATTTCAGCGCAAACGAATTTGCTTGCACTCAATGCTTCAATTGAAGCAGCGCGTGTTGGAGAAGAAGGAAAAGGGTTTGCTGTTGTGGCTGATGAGGTGCGTAAGTTAGCTGAGCAGTCAGCTGATGCGGCTAAAACCGTTTCAGATTTAGTCATCGGTACACAGGAAAACAGTCAGCGTGTTCTTGAAAGCGTAGAGGAAAGCAGTAAGGCAGTGGAAGAAGGACGTGAGCAAATGGAAGGCACGTCACAGAACTTCGCTGTTATTTATGATGGAGTGTCTCAGTTTGCAAGCAGAACGAACAATTTGCTTCAATCCATCAAGCAGGTAGAACGAGCATATCAAACGATTTCTACATCAATTGAACAAATTTCGGTTGTGTCAGAAGAACATGCTGCGAGCTCTCAAGAAGTAGCGGCAGCAACAGAACAGCAAAGTGCTGGCATACAGCAAATTTCAAGTGCGATTGAACAGCTCTCTGAAATGTCAGAGGACTTGGCAGAGATGGTATCCACCTTTAAAATCGACAAAAAATAAGCAGAAAGCTGGCTCTTGTGAGAGAGTCAGCTTTTTTGCTATGCTGAATCAAATACATGCGGCCGAAAGGAGAAGCGCCATGGATTTTACGCAGAGATTATCAGAAGAACGGATTAAAAAGGCGATGGACAATGGAGCTTTTGAAGGTTTATCTGGCTTTGGGAAACCTCTGCCAAAGGATGACGCTGCTCATGTACCTGAAGAACTGAGGATGGGCTACCGCATCATGAAAAATGCCGGCTTTGCTGGGGAAGAAACGGCACTTAAAAAAGAACTCATGACCGTCAAAGAATTACTCAAAACCAGTATAAATGAAGAGGAAAGAAAAAAACTTTCTCTCATAGGTGAAGAAAAACAAAAACGTCTGGATGAACTCACATCAAAGCGCCAAACGTTTGCCCGTCCAGCCTCCTCCTTTTATAAAAACAGGGTCTACGAAAAATTAACGGAGCATAAAAAAAGATGATGACACGCCGCTGCCTCTAGCACATTGAGGGAGCTTTTTTATGAAAGAGCTACATTTTATTGTTGACTACATATATATACAAATATAAAATATGAAGTAAACATGTATATACAAGTTTTTGGTTCTTTTTTCTTATAAAAAACGGTCTCGGAGGGGATAGCATGGCTGATTATCAGGCAGCAGCAGATCAGATTGTGAAAGCCATCTTTTAATGAAGCTTCCACTGAAATGTCGGTACCCTGAGCTGATCAGTGCAAAAATAAACACTCTTAGCAGACTGCGTAAAGAATATGATGTGATCACGTATGGCAGCTTCACTTTACTTTTGGAAGATGACCCAAAGGTTTTTGCCTATGTCAGAGAAAGCAAAGATGAGAAGATCCTCGTGATGAACCATTTTTATGCAGGAGAAGCGGACTTTACACTTCCTGATGAGCTATTAAAGGATGCAGATGAGATGGAGGTTCAAGTCCGTTATTATGAGGATGTGCCGGCAGAGATCAAGGGATTTACGTTGCGTCCATACGAGTCAATCGTTTATCATTTAACCAAACGCTAATAAATGGGGCGGAAGGAAAATGAAAGAGAATAAATTTCGAGTGATTTATGATCAGCTCGCGCGACGAATTGAACAAGGTGAATGGCAGGATAAAGGCATCCTCCCATCAGAGCATGAGCTTTCCTTAATGTACGACACGTCCCGGGAGACGGTGAGAAAGGCATTAAACATCCTTGTGCAAAATGGATATATCCAAAAAATCCGTGGGAAAGGCTCTGTATTGCTGAATCGGGAGAAAATGCAGTTCCCTGTTTCAGGTCTCGTCAGCTTTAAAGAGCTTTCCCAAACACTTGGCCGAAAGACGGTCACAACTGTTCATGAATTTGGTTTAATCAAACCGGATCAGTATATTCAGTCTCAGCTGAAAATAGGTGGGCATGAAGATGTCTGGGAAGTTATTCGTTCTCGCAATATTAGCGGGGAAGAAGTCATTTTAGACAAGGATTACTTTTTGCAAAGGCATGTGCAGACACTGTCTAAGGACATATGCGAAGGATCGATATACGAGTATATTGAGGGAGAACTCGGTGTATCGATTAGCTATGCTCAGAAGGAATTTGTGGTGGAGCCATGTACAGAAGAGGATGCCAAGTATCTTGATTTGAATGGGTTTGACCATATAGTAGTGGTGAAGAATTATGTGTTCTTGGAGGATACGAGTCTATTCCAATACACAGAAAGCCGCCACCGATTAGACCGCTTTAGGTTCGTCGATTTTGCAAGAAGAGAAAAAGTGAACAGAGCATAGGCTCTGTCCATTTCAGGGTTTTGGGGGAGCAGGGGGATAAACAACGACAAGAGCAAAATCTCAGGAGGAAAAATGATTAGACTGAATAGGCCACTAAAATTACGGGATTTAGAAATTTTTAGCGTGATGAAAGATCACATGATTTTATGTTACGTCATCATTGAAGATACGCGAAAACCATTTACGGAAGAAGACAGAAAATTAGAACCATTATGTTATATGGATGAAGAAGATATTCAAGCGATTTTGAATGTGTTTCATATCTCAATCATTAGTGATGAAAAATTAAGGGAAGAGGATTTAACTCTTGTACAATCGTACTTTGCTGATTTTGTGAATAATACGAACTTAACGAATTTTATTACGAGAGAATATGTTCTAGAGGATTTATATGATGTCGATGATGAAGATGACATCACTTTCTTTAATAGAATGTTACGTCATATAGGATCAGATGATGTGAAAGAATTTGACGATAGAAATTGGATTTATTTATCTCAAGATTGATGTGGAAATGAAAAAAGGACAGAGCCCATGCTCTGTCCACAGGCTGTCGAGGAAATCTCGACAGCTTTATTTTTCCCTTAAAATTTACATCTCCTCATTTTATAATAGAGAAAAGCCGACTAAAGGAAGGTGTTTTTCTCATGTTCCACACTAGAAATTCTTC
>NZ_JBSPZB010000036.1:0-9362 GCF_053851875.1 Bacillus sp. A015 | reverse complement strand
CCGTCCATATATCGAAGAAGCTGGTCAAATGACAGCTGACCAATCACCTGTCGAAGGGGAAGTCATTTTGACGCCGATTCAGCGCTGGTTCTTTGAACGACACTTTAGCAGCCAGCATCATTGGAATCAATCCGTTATGCTTCATGCCCCAAAAGGTTTAAATGAAGCGATCGTCAAGCAAGTGTTGGAGCAGCTGATGATCCATCACGATGCATTGCGGTTGATTTATCCATTGGAAGAAGGACGCATCATCCAGCGTCATCGTGGAGTGGAAGAAAACGTTGTGACAGTTGATGTGATTGAAGTACAAGGGGAGCTCACGCAGCAAATGCAGCAGGTAGAAAAGCTGGCAAATGAAGTGCAGGCGAGTATTTCTTTAACAGAGGGACCATTAGTGAAACCTGCTATTTTCCGAACGGAGCAGGGAGATCACCTATTGCTTGCCGTACACCATCTTGTCATCGATGGTGTGTCATGGCGTATTTTCCTTGAAGACTTCATGGCTCTTTATGAACAGTCGAAGCGCGGGGAGGTCCTGACACTTCCTGAAAAAACACATTCATTCCAAGAATATGCCCAGAGGCTGACAGAATACGCTGTGTCAGATGACCTTCTAGCGGAAAGAGCCTATTGGAAAAAGGTACTTTCACATTCAGTCACACCGCTTCAGAAGGATCATGTCACGGATGATCAACGAATGATTCATACGCAGACAATTCGCTTTACATTATCTGAGGAGGAAACGCACAGTCTGCTGACTGATGTACATGAGGCCTATCACACAGATATAAACGATATTTTGCTGACAGCATTAGGATTATCGATGAAAGAGTGGACAGGTGAAGACAGACATTTGATTCACCTTGAAGGGCATGGAAGAGAGGAGATCCTTCCGGCGGTCAATGTGTCACGGACCATCGGCTGGTTTACGAGTATGTATCCTGTGTTACTGGATATGTCTCATGCAGCCGATCTGCCTTATCAAATCAAGCATTTAAAAGAGGAACTAAGGCACATTCCGAACAAGGGAATCGGTTATGGCATTTTAAAATACTTAACGCCTGACAAGATGAAAAGCGACATTGCGTTTGATGTCACACCAGACATCAGCTTTAATTACCTTGGCCAGTTTGATGAACAGATCGGAGGCGGTGAGCTGAATCGATCCGTGTGGCATGCAGGTCAATCGCTTAGCCCTGAATCAGAGAAACCTCATGCGCTAGATATTGTTGGTTTTGTTGAACAAAGCATGCTCCATGTGACGATTTCATATCATCACCTTGAATTTGAAGAATGTACGATGGAACAGTTCAAGGATCTCCTAGAAAAGAATGTGAAGGTCCTGATCTCTCATTGTGTATCACAGGATGAGACCCAGATCACACCTAGTGATGTAGGGGATGATGATCTCACGATGGATGAACTTGAAAAGCTAATGGATATATTTTAAGCAAATGAAGAGGTGGACTATGAGCAAACAGAAAATTCAAAAGGTATATCCTTTAACACCAATGCAAGAAGGCATGCTGTATCATGCCATGCTAGACCCTAATTCCTCCTCTTATTTCACACAGCTTGAGCTTGGAATAAGCGGAGAGTTTGATCTCGATCTTTTTGAAAAGAGTCTCAATGAGCTTATACGGACATATGACATTCTCCGTACAGCCTTTGTCTATCAGCAATTACAAAAGCCTCGTCAGGTTGTACTAGCTGAACGTCATCTAGATGTGTATAGAGAGGATCTATCTCATCTAAATCATCAGGAGCAGCAAAAGGTATTAGATCAATATAAAAAGCAATTGAGAAAGCAAGGATTTCACTTAACGAATGATCTGTTGTTGAAAGTCGCTGTTTTTCAATTAAATGAAACAAACTGGCATCTCATTTGGAGCAACCATCACATCATCATGGATGGTTGGTCCATGGGTGTTTTGATGAAAAAACTGTTTCATTACTATGAATCTTATCGAAACGGCCGAACGCCTGACCGCTCACAAGGTAAGCCTTATGCAGACTATATTCAGTGGCTTGGAAAACAAAACAAACAAGAAGCGGAAGGCTATTGGAAGGAGCGTCTAGACGGTGCTGTTCAGCATCAAGGGCTGCTTCATCAGAAAGAGGCGAACGGGCAATACGACCATCAGGAATGGACGTTCACATGGGATGCTGACATGGTACAAGCCATTCAAGATGCAGCAAGACAATGCCAAGTGACAGCACCGAACCTATTTCAAGCTGTCTGGTCCGTTCTTTTAGGCACATATCATGCGGCAGATGATGTCACATTCGGAACGGTCGTATCGGGAAGGCCTCCAAGTGTGTCTGGGATTGAGTGCATGGCAGGGCTGTTTATCAATACGATACCAGTCCGGGTGACATTGGATCAGGAGCAGACTTTCAAACAACTGTTTCAAAAGGTTCAGCAGCATGCCCTGGAAGCGGAAAACTATGATTTTATGCCGCTTTATGAGATGCAGCAAAAGACAGCCGGTGGAGGACAGCTCTTCGATCACTTGGTTGGGTTTGAGAACTATCCTTTAGATCAAGAGCTGTCTGGTGACACCATGTCTGCACGTCTTGGTTTCTCGATTGATGTAAAGGATGGATTTGAACAAACGAATTTCGATTTGAATGTCCTTGTCTATCCAGGTAAAACGTGGACATTGAAAATGAAATACAATGCAATAGCTTTTGAAGAACAGGTGATTCGAAATATCTCTAAACACCTGACCCATCTCATGAAGCAAATCATCCAAAACCCTGACGTACGCCTTCATGAAGTGACATGTATGACGGAAGAAGAAAAGCAGCAGATTGAAGCGTGGAACAAGACAGAGCGAGATTATCCGAAGCACCTGTCCATTCCTGAGCTTCTCAAGGAACGCATCAAGGCGCAGCCTGACCATCTGGCATTAGTCGAAGGAGATCGAGCATTCACATATGAAGAGCTTGGACAAGAAATCCATCGATTAGCTGGCAGTCTGGTTGAAAACGGTGTACAGCCCGAGGATGCTGTCGCGGTGTATATGAACCGATCAGCAGATGCGGTCATCGCCATTTTAGCGGTTCTTCATGCAGGGGCTGCTTATGTACCGATTGATCCATCCCAGCCTGAGGAGAGAATCCAATTTATGCTTGAAAACAGCGGCGTATCGATTTTGCTTTATGCTGACAGCCAGCCGCCAGTTTATGAAAGCATCAAGGCTATTCATGTGACAGACATGTCGAATCGCTCACACGTGGACGTATCAGTCCGGACGTCTCCTTCTCAATTGGCGTATATCATGTATACGTCGGGCTCAACTGGACGGCCAAAAGGTGTTCAAATTGAGCATCAGCATATTGTGAGATTAGCATGTTCTCAGGGAAAATTGGGTTTGAACGCTTCGGATCGTATGGCACATACAGGGGCAGTCAGCTTTGATGCCATTACCTTTGAAATCTTCACCACGCTGCTGGGTGGTGCGACGCTTTATCCTGTTGACCGTGATACTTTATTGGATATCAATCGATTCGAACAATTTATGCAAACACATCAGATCTCGGCGCTCTTTTTAACGACTGGATTATTTAATCAGCTGGCTCAGCAGCGACCGCAGATGTTCAAAGGATTAACCACATTAATCACAGGCGGCGATGTGATCAATGTGAAGAGTGCAGAGCTTGTGAAAAAGAATCATCCAGCACTTGTATTACTGAATGCATATGGCCCGACAGAAAATACAACGATCTCGACCATTTATGAAGTGAGAGGGAATGAAACGGGCACGATCCCAATTGGTCAGCCGATTCATCATTCGTCAGCCTACATTTTAGATGACTATCAAAGACTTCAGCCAATTGGCGCGCCAGGAGAGCTGTATGTCGGCGGTGATGGTGTCTCAAGAGGATATCTCCATCGTCCAGATTTGACCAATCAAGTATTCATGGCAGACCCTTTTAAGCCGGCAGGACGTTTGTATCGAACGGGGGATTTGGCTAGGTATGGCGCGGATGGCCAGATTGAATTCCTCGGCCGGAAAGATGATCAAGTGAAAATTCGCGGCTTCCGTATTGAGCTCGGTGAAATTGAAACGATGCTTCAGCAAGAGACTGGCATAGATGATGCGGTTGTACTCGTCCATGAGTCTTCTTCAGATGAAAAGGAAATCACCGCTTACTTCACGGGGACTATGACAGAAGAAGAGGTGCGGGCTTTATTCAATCAAGAGCTACCAGCTTATATGGTGCCGCATCATGTGATGAAGCTAGATGCTTTTGCGCTTACAGCGAACGGAAAGGTAGACCGAAAAGCCTTACCAAAGCCAGACGAAGCGCATCGTGAAGAGATCAAGATCATTCCGCCTGAAACCGAAACGGAAAAGGCACTCGCTCAAATTTGGGAGGAGCTCCTTGGGAAAACGATTGGAGTAGACGAGCATTTCTTCATGGCTGGCGGACATTCTCTCAAAGCGATGATGATGTCAGCGAAGATTCAAGAGGTGTTTCAAAAGGAAGTCCCGATTCAAGTGATTTTTGAAAAGCCAACGATTCGCTCATTAGCGGCATATATCGATCAGGACGGTCAAGAAGAACAGGGACATCCAATCTTACCAGCAGAGCAGTCGGAGGACTATCCGGTATCACCAGCTCAGCGCCGTTTATACATTTTGCAGACACTCGAACCTGACAGCACGAACTATCATATTCCAATCGTATTAACGCTTGAAGGTACACTCGATCATCAGCGGCTTAGCTCAGCGTTTGATGAGTTGATCCAAACGCATGAAATTTTGAGAACAAGTTTTCATATGAAAGGTGAAGACATTGTACAAAGGGTGCATGAACGTACTGCATTTGACCTTCCTGTCCATGACATAAAGGAAGAAGATGCAGAGGCGTTTCTCTCAGAGCAGCAATCACCATTTGATTTGACAGCCGCACCCCTTTTACGAGCCCAGCTGTTGAAAGTCAGTGAAGACCGTCATCTTCTAGTATTGGAAGCACATCATCTCATTACAGATGGCAGCTCCATGAAGACGTTCATTCAAGATTTGGCGAAGGCCTATGATGGAGAAGCACTTGCAGAAAGAGCCATTCATTATAAAGATTACGCTGTCTGGCAGTTAAGTGAAGAAGAGACGGAGAAACAGCGGGAGCATGAAGCGTATTGGCTGAAGCAATTCGAAGGGGAATTACCGGTTTTAGAGTTGCCAACAGACTACCCGCGTCCAGCTGAACGTGATTTTTCCGGAGAACGAGTGATGTTTGGCTGTGATCCAGTGACGACTCAGCGCATTCATGAATTGCTTCAGAAAACAGATACGACCTTGTATATGTTCTTGTTATCTGCATTTCAAGTGCTGCTCGCTTCCTATAGTGGACAGGAAGATATCATCATTGGTTCCCCTGTTGCAGGGCGGACACACCCAGATATACAGGACATGCCGGGGATGTTTATCAATACCATTGCGATGCGCGGGAAACCAGAACAAACCAAATCATTTTTACAGCTGCTTGAAGAAATAAAAGAAACGAGTGTCGAGGCTTTTGTACATCAAAGCTATCCACTCGAAGAGTTAATTGCGCGTCTTCCGCTAGACCGTGATACAACTCGGAGCCCGCTCTTTAGCGTTTCATTGAATATGCAGAACATGGAGGTTCCAGCTCTAAGGCTCGGCGATCTTCACATATCGCCTTATGCCATTCAGCATCGCTCGGTCAAATTTGATCTGTCTCTAGAGGCATTTGAACGTGAGGGAGAATTAAAACTGAGCCTTGACTATGCAACGGCGTTATTTAAAGAGGAGACCGTCCGCCGGTTAGGAACTCATCTTCTGGCGATTATTCGTGAGGCGATCCACCATCCGGATGAACAGATCGGCTTGCTCAATATACTGGACCAGCATGAGCAAATGGAGCGGTTGGAGAAAAAAGATGAAGGGCAAACGAATCGTCATGAGCCATTCCATGTCCAATTTTCACGTCAGGCAATGGAAACGCCAGATGCCATTGCGGTCATGGATGATCAAAGGAAGCTCACCTATCGCGAGCTTGATCATATGTCAAATGCACTTAGCAGTGAACTGAAGATTAGAGGCGTAGAGAAAGAAAGTACTGTGGCGCTCATCCTTGATCGCTCTGTTTATGTCGTCGTCTCAATGCTCGGTGTGATGAAAGCAGGAGGTGCATTCGTACCAATTGATCCGGCTTTTCCTGCCGAACGTATCCGCTATACATTAGAAGATTCAGGTGCACAAGTCATCGTCACAAATGAGACGCATACCCATTCATATAAGGATCAGCAGTCTCTTCAAGTGGTACATGTCGAAAAAGCAGTGCACCAAAACCATTCGTTAGATCTGCCGGATGTATCGGTTGATCAGCTAGCTTATGTGATTTATACATCTGGTACAACAGGGAAGCCGAAGGGTGTACAGCTTACGCATCGTAATCTATCACACTACGTCACCTGGCTGACAAATGAGGTAACACTGCAAGAATATGATCGAACTGCACTGCTTTCTTCTTATGCATACGATCTCGGTTACACAAGTATTTTCCCTGTCTTAAAAGCAGGGGGTACACTCTATGTTCCTCGTGAAGATGTGTATACAGACCCTGTGCGTCTCATGCGTTTCATTGATGAGCAAGAATTGACTTATATCAAAATGACACCATCCCTATTTCATATGATGGCAGATTCTAAGAATCATGAATTTGACGCTTTACGCCTTGTTGTACTTGGAGGAGAATCCATTGTCCCTGAGGATGTTGAGACATTTATGAAGCAGCATCCATGCGTGGCAGTGATGAACCATTACGGTCCAACAGAGACAACCATCGGAACAGTGACCAAGCTGATCACACTGAATGAGCTGGACGCTTTAAAGGAACGCTCTATAATCGGGCAGCCAATTGCTCATACAAGAGCGCTCGTATGCAATCGAGAGCAGCGTCTTGTCCCTTATGGCGCACCGGGAGAGCTTTATATATCTGGGGAAGGCGTGTCGAAAGGGTATTTGAATCAGCCTGAATTAACAGCAGAGCGTTTTCTTGAAAATCCATTTTTCCCTCAAGAGCGGATGTATCGGACAGGGGATTTGGTCAGACAGCATGCAAATGGAGACATTGAGTTTCTTGGAAGAGTAGATGATCAAGTGAAAATCCGCGGCTACCGAATTGAGAAACAAGAAATTGAGCATGCCGCGCGTGCACTTTCAACCCTTCAAGAAGTGTATGTCAAAGTGCTTCACCTGTCTCGTTTGCCTGAGCTGGCGCTATATTATACAGCGCCTGAACATATTGGAACGCTGGCGTTTAGAGAAAAGCTTGCGGAGGCACTGCCGGATTATATGATTCCAACCTATTTTGTCAAAGTGGATCACATTCCGCTCACACAAAACGGAAAGGTGGATGCGAAGTCTCTGCCGCTTCCACATGAGGTGCATATGAACCGTACGGCGCACGTAGCACCAGAAACGGTACTTGAGCAAACGCTTTGTGCCATTTGGTCAGATGTTCTTGGGGTTGAACAAATCGGTGTTCATGACCATTTCTTTGAATTAGGAGGTCACTCCCTCAAAGGCATGGTACTCATTTCGAAGATGCAAGCCAAGCTGAACAAGCATGTGCCGCTCAAAGTCCTTTTTGAAAAGCCAACCATACGAGCGATGGCCGCATACTTGGAAGAAGCTGATTCTTCAGTCGTCACATCCATTCAGCCAGCGGAAAAGCAAGATTTCTATCCCGTCTCTTCCGCACAAAAGCGTATGTATGTGTTACAGCAGCTGCATCCAGACGCAGTCACCTACCATATGCCAGCCGTTTTAATGATGGAAGGAAGCCTTGATCTGCAGCAGCTGGAAGAAGCGCTTCAAGCGTTAATCGAAAGACATGAATCTTTGCGGACAGCCTTTGTGGAAATTGACGGTGTACCAGTTCAAAAGGTATACCGCCGAGTACCGTTTACGTTAGAGGTTGTTGAAATGGAGAGCGATCAGGAGCAATCCGTCGTAGAGGAATTCATCACACCATTCTCCTTACATCAGGCACCGTTAATGAGAGCGAAAGTGGCAAAGCTTTCTGATGAGAAATTTGTGTTCATGATGGATATCCACCATATCATTGCAGATGGTGTCACACGCAGTCTGCTCATTCAGGAATTGGCGCAGCTGTATGAGAAAAAGGCGTTACCGCCAGTTCAGCTGCACTACAAGGATTATGCGGTATGGCAGCAGGAGGAAAAGCAGCAAGCATCGCTTGAAAAACAGCGGCAGTATTGGTTGGAGCAATATGCACAACCTCCAGAAGATTTGGCGCTTCCGCTTGATTTTCCGCGCCCTAGTGTTCAGTCATTTGAAGGAGACCGAGTCGATAGATGGTTATCTGCTGAAAAAACGCAGTCCATCAAAACGCTCATGGCTGAAAAAGGTGTGAGCTTGAACATGGTGATGCAAACCGCGTTTGCCATTTTCCTTCATAAATTAACTGGGCAGACAGATATCGTGATAGGCGCTGTGACAGCAGGACGTACACATGCTTCACTCGAACGGATTCCAGGCATGTTTGTGAATACACTGGCCATTCGAAATGAATTGCAGCTGGAAGAAACCACCGAGCACCTGCTTGAAACAATGAAAGATCGCAACCTATCAGCCTATGAACATCAAGGATTCCCGTTTGAGGAATTGGTTGCACAGTTAGATCTTCCGAAAGACACGAGCCGCAATCCATTGTTTAGTGTCATGCTGACAACGGATGACCGTGACCTGACGTTACCGGATCTGAATGGACTAAAGCTCTCCCAAAAGCAGCAGGACACGGTTCATGCAAAATTTGACTTAACTCTTGGTGTATTTGAAGAACAAGATCAAGTGGGCCTGCGCTTTGAGTATGCAGCGGCACTGTTTAAAAAGAGTACCATGCAGCGCTGGAGTCGATATTTTGAACAAATCATAGACGAAATGCTGGCGAAGCTGAAGCAGCCAATTTCAGCGCTATCTATCTTAATGAAAGAAGAAAAGAAGGAACTGCTCGGCGAATGGTCAGGGCCTGTCCTCGACGTTCCGTCAGATCAAACCGTTCATGCATTGATTGAGGCACAGGCACATGGAGCACCTCATCAAAAAGCGGCAGTTTTCTGCGGAACAAGCTGGACGTATGAAGAACTGAATAACCGGGCAAATGTAGTCGCTTCAAGACTCATCTCAAACGGCATAAAACCAGGAGATCGCGTCGGCATTCTCACCCGCCCATCCCTTGACATGACAGCCGCCGTCCTTGGCGTTCTCAAGGCTGGTGCGGCATTCGTTCCGATTGATGCCGATTATCCAGCGCAGCGCATTGCGTACATGCTGGAAGACTGCGGGGCAGAAGTGCTT
>NZ_JBSPZB010000035.1:0-9461 GCF_053851875.1 Bacillus sp. A015 | reverse complement strand
TGGAACATGAGAAAAACACCTTCCTTTAGTATGCTTTTCTCTATTATAAAACGGGGGAATGGAAACTTTAAGGAAAAAAATAAAGCTGTCGAGATTTTCTCGACAGCCTGAATAAGATGCCGTTATGGCATCTTATTCTTTTTACCTAAACTTCTACAGCTTTTCTAAAATAAGCCGATAAAAAAACTAAAAGCTTCTAGGAAAGAAGGAATAACCTTGAATAGGCTTGACTATTATGTTGAAATGGCTCAATTACTTAGAAAAGTTCTAGATGAAAGTATCCTTTTCGGCATCACTGATACAGAGAAGGTGCTTTGTTATTACCCGTCTAACACAATAGATTTTGGCATTAAAGTAGGGGACGCATTGAACCCAGAAGACCAAAACGTGGCGACGACATTAAGAGGACAAGAATACGACGGTCATTTACCAGAGTCTTTATACGGCTATGAAGTTGCTGTAAAAGGTTACCCGATTTTTGATGAAGATAGAAAAGTGATTGGCTGTTTTTTAGTGGCCTTTTCACATCATCGCGAAAAGAAATTAAGCGGTTATATGGAGCATATTAATAAAGTAGCGAAAGAACTACAAGGTGGAATTGAGCAAATTGCTGCGCATTCACAAGAGCTGGCGGCTACAAGCCTAGAAATAAGCGAGCAGGCAGGAAGAGCGGAAGAGAAGTCTGCGAACATTGAAGAAGTCGTCAAAACCATAGGCGGGATCGCTAGACAAACAAATCTGCTTGGTCTAAATGCTGCAATTGAAGCGGCAAGAGCAGGTGAAAATGGAAAAGGGTTTGCTGTCGTTGCAGATGAGGTACGTAAATTATCAGATGGTTCGAAGGAAGCGGCTGAAACCATTAATACATTCTTAAAAGAAATCCAAAACAGCATTGGCACTTTGTCTGAAAATATCTCACAAATCAGCAGCTCAACAAACGAACAAGCCAAACAAGTGACAGACTTTACAAAGATTATCGAATCATTAAATGAGTTTAAAGAAGAGATGAATCAGTTTATTGAGGAAATTAGACAGGATACGAAATAGAATCAAGAGCAGCCGTCATTTTGGCTGCTTTTTATAGGTAGATCATCATAACAAAACACATGTTTAAATTTTTTTGTGAAAAGATGTTGACTTCAAATGAAATGATATGATATATTAATTCTTGTCGATACGGAGGAATACCCAAGTCCGGCTGAAGGGATCGGTCTTGAAAACCGACAGGGGTGTCAAAGCCCGCGGGGGTTCGAATCCCTCTTCCTCCGCCATATTGATTTTACCTTAGTTGAATTGAAACACAAGCATAAAAATTGGAATTTGTCAAACCGCTGCATTCGAAATGCAGCGGTTTTTTTTATTTTGTTTTAGAACGATTTTTGTGAATAACAGAAGCAATTTCGTGAAGAATGGGATCAAGTGAGCTTTCATCATGAAGTAAGTCATAATCTTCAATATTAATTTTAATTACTGGGCATAAATCAAATTGTTCGATCCATTCAGTATATCGAGTGTACATTTCTTCCCAATATGCTCGATCTGTTTGAGTTTCCATCTCTCTGCCGCGCTCTTCAATACGATGTAAAATATGATCTAAATCCCCATGTAAATAAATAAGGACGTCAGGGTGAGGGAAGTAAGGTGTCATCACCATCGCCTCAAATAGACTCGTATACGTTTCATAATCTACCTCGGACATCGTGCCTTTGTCCGCATGCATTTTAGCGAAAATGCCAGTGTCCTCATAGATTGAACGATCTTGCACATATCCTCCACCAGATTCAAAAATTCGCTTTTGCTCCTTAAAACGCTCAGCCAGGAAATAGACCTGTAAATGAAAGCTCCATCTTTGAAAATCTGAATAGAAAGGCTCTAAGTATGGGTTGTCATCTACTTTTTCAAGAGAGGTTTGAAACCCTAGCTTGTCCGCTATTGTTTTAGTCATGGTTGATTTTCCCACGCCGACAGTCCCGGCGATTGTTATGACCGCGTCCTTTGGTATTTCGATATTGTTCATAGCACTTGCTCCTTTATGTTCTGTACAATTTGCTGGTAATCTTGCTGTGAGGAAACGAAGTCTGTAAGATCTCCTTCAATTGTAATGATAGGAAGCCCTGGGTCAGTCTGTTTTAAATGTTCAATGGCCAGCTCATAATCTTCAATTAAGGTTTTTAAATAAGCTGGGTCGATGTCTTCTTCAAAAGAGCGTCCTCTCATCTGTATTCTATTAAGTAAGGTGGGAAGGCTGGCTTTTATATAGATCATGGCATTGGGTTTAGGAAGATCATCTGTTAGCAAGTGATAGATCTTTCTGTATTTATCCATGTGCTTTTTTGATAATGTTCTTTCTGCAAATATCATATTTTTATAGACATGATAATCTGTAACAATCGGTTGTTGTTTTTTCACATAGTTTTCTTCAATTGATTCTAACTGTTTGAACCGATTGCATAAAAAGAACATCTCAAGCTGAAAGCTCCATTGTTCCATATCTTCATAAAATTTATCTAAGAATGGATTTTCTTCTACAATCTCTTTTACTAAAGGAAATTGAAATTCCTTCGCAAGCATTGTAGCCAAAGTTGTTTTTCCGGCTCCAATTGGGCCTTCCACTGCAATAAAAGGGGCAGGATACATAGGCGTTCTCCTCTATCTATAAAGTTGTCAAACCAATGTATATTGTACCATACCCCTTCTAAGAGATAGAGTGAATGGATTACGATGTCGTTCTTTTTTCAATATTAAATTGATCTGATAATAAGAGCCAATTTTGTGGGAAGGATAGGCCTAGTTTCCAGTAAGCGATACCGTTCAAGTTTAACTCTTTGATGAGATTAAATTTGGCTTGAATCGACCTTGCGTCTTCGAACCATACCTCATGCTCATTGTTATTAGCATCTGTATAACGAAAATAGGGAGCTTGTGCTGTTTCATCGTAGAGAATGGATACATCATTCTCTCTAGCAATTGCGATCGCTTGTTGAGGACTGACGGCTTTGGCAATGGGGCCGCCCTGTACGTAAGGAAGCGTCCAATCATAGCCGTATAAATTCTGCCCCATTACAATTTTGTTGGCCGGCATGACAGTCAGTGCATATTCAATGACTTGGCGGACAGGACCAATTGGAGAAACGGCTTGTGCAGGACCGCCGCTGTATCCCCATTCGTAGGTCATCAACACAACATGATCAACGATCTTACCGATGGCTTCATAGTCATGAGCTTCATACCATTTTCCTTTTTGTTCACTACTTGTTTTAGGAGCAAGCGCAACGGAAATTGTCCAACCTTCTCGGTGGAAACGGGTTGTTGCCTCTCTTAAGAATTGAATATAAGCATCTTTATCAGCAGGGCGTAAATATTCAAAATCAAAATGGATTTCTTTTAATTGATACTTTTGAGCAACGCGAACGATTTCATTTAAAAATGTGGTTTTGACAGATTGGTTTGTTAAAAGGATTCGTCCAAGTTCATCACTGAATTTTTCATTCTCTAGGTTTGTGACCACCATGGATAATATGGTTCTGCTTTGAGCGGCAATCTGAGGTAGTTGGTCTAACGGTGGTTCTCGCAGTGTCCCGTCTCTTTGTGCTTGAAAACTAAAGGCGTCTAAATAGGTTAAGTATGGAGAGGCTTCTCTAGCTGCTTGCTTTAAGTTTTCACTGACTTGATTTCCACGTGGTTCAATATAAGCATTTGAATTTATGTTTCTTTTCGGTCTTTGTGGAATATAGAGCAAGAATCGAATAGGAAGTATTGCTTCAGGCCGAATCCTATTCACACGTGCCAATTCTTCCACTGAAATTTGAAATCGCCTCCCAATTTGATAAAGTGTGTCATTTTGTTTGACCTCATAAAATTGGCCTCTAATTGGAATGACAATTGTTTGTCCGATGACGAGTTGATTTGGTGTTTCGATGTCGTTGGTGCGGATGATTTCATTGACTGTTGTTTTAAAACGCATGGCAATCTCACTTAAAGTATCTCCTCTTTTGACAACATAAATTTGAATAGTCAACGCCCCCTTTGTTATTGCTAACAATTTATGAGGGTTATGGATAAATCATGTTTGATTTTCATTCGTGATCTCTTTAGCAGTTGTGATTTTTGCAAGAAGAACGTTCTCCATCATCGTTAAAGTGTACTCGTTATCTCTATCATTGTTTGAAGCAATACAATCTTTAGGTACAATCAGATTGTATTCTCGCATGTATGCGTCATTTGCAGTGAAAAGAACACAGATGTTTCCTGCAATTCCAGTTAAAATAAGATCATGAACACCTAGTTCATTTAGAAGTGTCTCTAGTGCTGTTCCATAGAAGGCAGAATGCTTAGGTTTAATTAAGAAATAATCATCGTTAGATGGTGCCATTTGCTCTAAAATAGTAGCGCTTCTTTCGTTTTTACATGTTTGTATGACAGCTTGAATGTCAGCCTTCCAGAGTCCGTAGTGGTCGTTGATATAGATGATTGGCCAATTTTCCTTGAAAGCGTGTTGTTTAAGGGCTAAAATTTTATTGGTCATTTGCTCTGTTTTTTCAGCGAGCACATGTCCCATTTCAAAATCAAAATTATTGATCATGTCGATAATAAGCAGTGCCTTTTGGTGATTTGGCAAAATAAGACCCCCTTCAAAAGATTGTGGTAATATGTTAACCTCAACATCCATTTAAAAAACATGAAAAGAGAGCTGTGCTATGACGAAAGATGAACAGTTTATGCAAGAAGCCATTTTTGAAGCCTTAAAAGCAGAACAAATAGGAGAAGTGCCGATCGGTGCTGTCATCGTTGTAGATGACCAAATTGTGAGCCGCGCTTATAATTTAAGGGAAAGTGAGCAGCGTTCAATTGCACATGCAGAATTACTTGCCATTGATGAAGCGTGTAAAGTGACTGGAAGCTGGCGTTTAGAAGAGGCTGTACTTTATGTTACGCTTGAACCATGCCCAATGTGTGCGGGTGCTATTGTGCTTTCCAGAGTGAAAAAGGTCGTATTTGGTGCATATGACCCTAAAGGTGGATGTGCAGGTACTTTAATGAATTTACTGGATGATGAGCGGTTCAATCATCAGTCTGAAGTCATTGGTGGTGTGCTTGAAAATGAATGCGGTGAGCTGTTAAGTCAATTCTTTCGAGATCTCCGTCAGCGGAAGAAACAAGCGAAAAGTAAATGAATGGGTGTCGTTTGCAATTTCAGCTGTAAGAAGGTATACTTATGTCTGCGTCACTAACAATTTAATATTCATTTTGCCGTGCTAAGCGGGGAGGTAGCGGTGCCCTGTACTCGCAATCCGCTCTAGCGAGGCCGAATCCCTTCTCAAGGTTCGTTTACTTCAAGGTCTGCCTTAAATAAGTGGTGTTGACGTCTGGGTCCTGCGCAATGGGAATTCATGAACCATGTCAGGTCCGGAAGGAAGCAGCATTAAGTGAAACCTCTCATGTGCCGCAGGGTTGCCTGGGCCGAGCTAACTGTTTAAGTAACGCTTGGGGTAGCGAATCGACAGAAGGTGCACGGTAAATCAATATTAAATGTAACTCATCTAGTTTATCTAGGTGAGTTTTTTGTTGCTGTTCAAAGAATAGCTCAGTTGCTAGGTTGATACAAATGATTAAAAAGCCTTTTTGAGGTGATTTGCTTTTAAAATAACTTATAACGAGAACTGTTGTTCTGTTTGAGCTGGCAGGTCATTTTGCAAAGCTAGAAAATTTGTTTTTGATTCATGAAAAGTAAAAAATCTTCATATGAAAACGCCATTTTCGCTTATTAGAAAATAAAGGTGTACTTTTGAATTGATCGTTGCATCATGTATAATGAAGATGATGATAAATGGAGGGGGCGTATTTGTGAGTTATCAAGCTTTATACCGAGTGTTCAGGCCTCAAGTTTTTGAGGATGTTGTTGGACAAGAACACATCACAAAAACGTTGCAAAATGCCCTTTTGCAGAAAAAGTTTTCTCATGCTTACTTATTTTCAGGTCCTAGAGGAACAGGTAAAACAAGTGCTGCTAAGATCTTTGCAAAGGCAGTGAACTGTGAAAAGTCACCTGTTAGTGAACCGTGTAATGAATGTGATGCCTGTAAAGGGATTACAAACGGTTCGATTTCAGACGTGATTGAAATAGATGCTGCCTCGAATAACGGGGTAGATGAAATCCGAGATATACGTGATAAAGTTAAATTTGCTCCTTCGGCGGTTACATATAAGGTTTATATTATAGATGAAGTACATATGCTCTCTATCGGGGCATTTAATGCACTCCTTAAAACGCTAGAGGAACCGCCTGCTCATTGTATCTTTATTTTGGCTACCACAGAGCCTCATAAGATTCCTCTTACCATCATATCCCGGTGTCAGCGATTTGATTTTAAACGGATCACGACAAAAGATATTGTTGGAAGAATGGAGAAAATTGTAGATGCAGAAAGCCTAAATGTACAAGAGGGCTCGCTCGAGATTATTGCTAGTGCAGCAGATGGCGGTATGCGTGATGCACTAAGCCTGTTGGATCAAGCGATCTCATTTAGTGGTGAACAACTGACAATTGATGATGCGCTGCTCATTACAGGTGCTGTATCTCAGCATTTCATTAGTCAGCTTGCCGAAGCTATTTTTGATCAAAATATTGCTGTAGCGTTAGATACATTAAATGAATTGCTCCAGCAGGGGAAAGATGCGGCTAAATTAATAGAGGACATGATCTTTTACTTTAGAGATATGTTGCTTTATAAAACGGCACCAGATCTTGAAGGAGTACTTGAAAAGGTAAAAGTCGATGAAAAGTTCGTGACACTCTCTGATCGTGTGACGCCTCAGTTTCTGTATGAGACGATTGAAGTGCTTAATAAAAGCCACCAAGAAATGAAATGGACGAATCATCCAAGGATTTTCTTTGAAGTAGCCGTTGTTAAGCTTTGTCAGTCAACGGCCGGAATAACACAATCTCATGCTAACTCTGATTTAACAGCGTTAACGGATAAAATAGACAGGCTGGAACAGGAGCTATCAAGGCTGAGAGCTGAGGGTGTACCGATGTCTCAGTCTCATAGTCCTCAAGAAAAAAAGGAAGCACCTCGACCACAAACAAGCAACAAAAATGGCTATCGTGCACCTGTTGGACGAATTCACGAGATTCTAAAAGAAGCGAAGCGGCCGGAGTTAGAAAAATTAAAAGGCAAATGGGGAGAGCTCCTTGCCCAGTTGAAACAGCAAAATAAGGTGTCTCACGCTGCGCTATTAACGGATAGTGAACCAGTTGCAGCTGCATCTCACGCCTTTGTTTTAAAATTCAAGTTCGAAATACATTGTAAGATGGTGGCTGAAGATAAAAGTGGTGTTCGAACCAACCTCGAGCACCTGCTAGAGTCTATGCTAGGAAAAAGAGTGGAATTAGTTGGCGTTCCTGACGCTCAATGGGGTAAAATAAGAGAAGAATTTTTAAAGGATCATCAGCCGGATGAACAGGCAGATGGTCAGGCAACTTCTGCTGAAGAGGATCCATTGATTGCGGAAGCAAAGAAGTTAGTAGGAACTGATTTGATTGAAATTAAAGATTAACTAAAAGAAAGAGAGTGGTGTTCATATGCGCGGTGGAATGGGAAATATGCAAAAAATGATGAAACAAATGCAAAAAATGCAAAAGGATATGGCTAAGGCTCAAGAAGAGCTTGCGGAAAAGGTTCTTGAAGGTACAGCAGGTGGCGGTATGGTCACTGTCAAAGTAAATGGACAAAAAGAAGTCGTCGATGTAGCAATTAATGAAGAAGTTGTTGATCCTGAAGACATCGATATGCTTCAAGACCTTGTGCTTGCAGCGACAAATGATGCATTGAAAAAAATCGATGAGCTAACAAATGAAACAATGGGTCAATTCACAAAAGGAATGAACATGCCAGGTTTATTCTAGGGGGAATAACTGAAGATGCAATATCCTGAACCAATATCAAAGCTGATTGATAGCTTTATGAAATTGCCAGGAATCGGACCAAAAACTGCGGTCCGTCTGGCTTTTTTTGTTCTTAGTATGCAGGAAGATGTCGTACTAGACTTTGCGAAGTCGCTTGTAAATGCAAAGCGTAATTTAACTTATTGTTCGGTTTGCGGGCATATCACTGATCAGGATCCCTGCTATATTTGTGAAGATACAAGAAGAGATCAATCTGTGATCTGTGTAGTACAAGATCCAAAAGATGTGATTGCAATGGAAAAGATGAAAGAATATAACGGCTTATATCATGTGCTTCATGGTGCCATTTCGCCAATGGACGGAATTGGACCGGAGGATATTAAAATTCCTGACTTATTAAAAAGATTGCAAGACGATCAAGTGACAGAGGTGATTCTTGCAACCAACCCAAACATTGAAGGAGAAGCGACAGCCATGTATATCTCCAGATTGTTGAAACCATCAGGAATTAAACTCTCTCGCATTGCTCACGGACTCCCAGTAGGTGGAGATTTAGAGTATGCAGATGAAGTCACACTTTCTAAGGCTCTAGAAGGCAGACGTGAGATGTAGGAAGGAGAAGTACGGTACATGGGTTTTCTTCGCAGAAAATCAATTCGAAAAGAATTCGATGAGAAACTAATTCAACAGCTTTTTAAGCAAAAGGAAGAATGGAACAGACAAAAAAAGCTTGTCGCAAATAGCGTTGAGCCTTCACCGGACATTCTATTCGAATTAAAGCTTGCTCAAGCGAAGTACTTTTTCTATCTGAGAGAAGCGAAAAAGAGGAATATACGTTTAAACAACTGGAGGTAGCAGGTCTATTTTACATAGTCCTCTCATATGCTTGTACTATTCATATGAAGAGGAGATGAGAGGATTATGGAACCTGTTATTGTGATTGGTTCAATTTTGCTAGCTGTATTATTGTTGTTTATGTCAGGTGTTCAAGCGAATCCATTCAAATGGTTAGGGCTTATCGGAGTTAAGTTTGTAGCAGGCGCTCTTTTTTTATTCTGCCTCAATTTGTTCGGTGAGAGTTTAGGACTTCATGTCTCCATTAACCCTGTAACGAGTGGAATTAGTGGTTTATTGGGCATTCCAGGCGTAGCGGCTTTAGTCGTAATAGAAAAGTTTATTATTTAATGAAAAATATTATTGACTTTGATTCTGTATGGTGGTAAATTAATATACGTCGCTGATGACGAAGAAACGAAAAAACATAACAACAAAAAAGTTGTTGACACTAACAACTTGGATGTGATAAGATGTTCTAGTCGCTTCTGAAGCGGTAAACAAGTTCTTTGAAAACTAAACAAGACAAAACGTACCTGTTAATTCGAGTTTTTATAAAAAAATCCTATGATACATCATAGGTAGTCAGTCAAACTGACGAGGCAGGAAAGATCACATACTAAGTTCGCTGCATCGTGTAGCAACGCATGTGTGATATGCATCCTGCATACCTCGGAGAGTTTGATCCTGGCTCAGGACGAACGCTGGCGGCGTGCCTAAT
>NZ_JBSPZB010000034.1:0-11341 GCF_053851875.1 Bacillus sp. A015 | reverse complement strand
GTGAGCAAGTTCTTCTCACAGCTGCGTGCCAGAACATGAAGAAGATTGCCACACACCTAGCGAAGCTAGGCTAGGTGTGTGGGAGGCCTTTTTCATTAAATCTCATCCATCTTACTTACGTTGAAAATAAAAAAGATTGTAGAAAAACATGAGTTTCTCTACAATCTGAAAGAGCGGTGATCCGCTCTTTCTTACTCTTCTGCCAGCTCGCTGTCGTAAGCGAGCTGGCCAATATACTGATGCATCTCATTAGGCATGTTTTTTACATGACCATATTCATAATCCCAAAGGTTTAAAAAGGAGTGAGCTGCCTGATAAAATGCGGCTTCGTCCGCGTCATGAATTTCGTCAAAAAACGTTTGAAGCAGCCGATCGTGTTTCAAAGTGAAGCTCCTCCTTTAATGAGACTTAAAGATCTTGTGGTTTAAACGTTTTACAATCAGTTTCTTCACTTTTCGCAGCCGTATTTCCTGTGTGGCTGACGACATAGATTTCATCTGCTCCACAGCGATTTCCATCATTCCAATAGGAACAGTTATTTACTTCACAAAGGATTTTTTGACTCATACAGATGACCTCCTTTTGAGTATGTCTTTCGTTTATAATGTAACCGAAATGAACGTCGTCCATTCATGTTAATCTTCCTGGCGAATATAGCGCTTATCCTTCATAAACAATTTCCAGAAGAGATAGAACCCAGGAAATAAGATGATGAAACCTACAATATACGTTATAAATAATGCCCTAAATGTGACAGGGTCTGTAAATCCAGACATGATTGTAATATCTGGATAAGCCATATAGGGCAAATGAGCACGTCCATACACATAGCTTGCTAAGAAATATTGAATGGTAATCGCAATGACGGCTAAACGTGGTCTCCCTTTCCGATGCTTAAATCGGCTGTTTGGTATAAATAGGGCCAATCCCGCAAGCAAAAACATGAGCAGGGAAACAAGAAGAATTGGGATGTTCTCCATCATTTTTGAGAACAGCCAATTGGCCTCGCTTCGTAGTGTCAACATGATAAAGAAGGCCATCATGAGAGAAAGTGGACCAGTAATGAGTGCGCCCCTTCTATAAATGCTGTAGGCTTCGTCTTCATCTGCCACATTAGAGAAATCAGCTAAAAGCAAAGATGAGAGAAAAAGGGTGCTGAAAATCGCAAAGCCCACGAAGGAATAGACATTTGCACTTGTAAAGATCAGTCCTAGATCTAACGAGTAGACGTTGTTCTCCTGAAAGATAAATCCACCATGGGTAATCGGGAGAACCATGATGAGGATGGACGGAATGATAAAGCCGCTAATCCCTGAAATGTATGTGACGGCTTTCCGGTATTTTTTAGGCAGTGAATGAGAAAATACGAGAAACCCGCTTCGCAGTGCAAGAAGCAATAAAATGATGCTGCCCGGTATTAATAAAACGGTGCCAAGCACAAAGGTCGCGCCTGGAAACAGGCTAAACAATGCGACGACGATGGCCACAATGAATACGTTTGTCACTTCCCATGTTGGAGAGAGGTACTTATTTGCGATATTAGCGGCCTTTGTTTGCTCTCTATTCATATAAATCATCGACCAAAATCCTGCGCCGAAATCCATTGATGCCATCACTGCGTAGATAAAAACGAATCCCCATAAGATGGTGATTGCAATGAGCGCATCAGTTGTAACATCCATTTGCATCAAGATCGCTCCCTTTTTAAGATTCTGTTAACCGTAGGTCTTCTTCAATTGAATGTTTTCTAAAGTAGTACGTCAGTACAATAACGGTTGCTATGCCTAAAATGAGATAGACAATGGCAAAAAGGATGAAGAGTGTCCCAATAGAGCCTGATGACGTGACGACCTCTGAGGTTTTGAGCATTCGATAAATGACCCATGGCTGGCGGCCTGTACATGCAAAGATCCAGCCAAATTCAATGGCCAAAAGACTAAGTGGTCCGCCGAATAAGTAAAGAAAAAGGAGCCACTTCGGATAATGTTCACGTTTTAAAATTTTACGGTAGAGCAGTGCTAACACAGCAAATAGAATGAGCACTGATCCAATAATGACCATTCCGTTAAATAACGTGTGAATAAATAAAGGCGGCCACTCGTCTCTAGGAAAATCATTTAAGCCTTTGACCACTGTATCAAAGCTATTTCCTGCGAGAAAACTAAGGGCCCAAGGGATTTCTATAGCACCTTTAATTTCCTGCGAATCGACATCAGTAAAACCACCTATTGCAAGAGGCGCGTGTGATTGCGTTTCAAATAAACCTTCTGCACCCGCTAACTTTTCAGGCTGATATTCATACAGGAGCTGAGCGGATTCGTGACCGTTTAAAGCTGTAAGAAAAGAGAAAAGTCCACCTACAATGAGTCCAAGAAAAAGGGCTTTTCGATGAAACGAATAGAGCTTCTCATTCTTTCTTGTTTTGAGCATTTTAAAAGCAGCCACTGAAGCAATCACAAAGGCACCTGTTGTAAAAGCAGACAGCACGACATGTGTAGCGGTCACAACAAAACTTGGATTGAAAAAGGCCTTCCAAGGCTCAATATTTGTGATTTCTCCATTGACCATCTGAAAGCCAGCAGGTGTTCCTTCAAAAGCATGTACGTTTGTAATCAGAATTGCTGAAGCGGCTGCGCCGATCACAACAAAAATAACGGTAATGATGCGCATAGCAGGTGAGAGGCGATCCGCTGCGTACACATAGATAGACATAAATAATGCTTCAATAAAAAAAGCATAGATTTCAATCTGAAATGGAAGTGACATGACCTTTCCGATGACCTCCATAAAACCCGGCCATAGAAGGGCAAGTTGCGTACCGGCAATGGTACCAGTTGGAATGGCGACGCCTAATAGGACAGCCTGTGCCTTTGTCCACCGCTTGGCCATGACTGCATAATGCGGGTCTTTCGTTTTTTGAAAGATGAGTTCAGCTAATAAAATCATTAGCGGGATTCCGACGCCAAGCGAGGCATAAATAATATGAAAGCCCATTGTTGTACCGAACAGGCTTCTGGCTAAAACGAGATCAGTCAATTTTTTCTCCGCCTTTCTTATCGCTTCTCTTTTTCATGATGCTTATTATTCTCCACCATTTTTAGATTATTCTTCCTGACTAAGAAAGCTTGTTTTTTGACAAGTTGTAAAAGAGGGAGTAGAATATAATTGTAAAGCGTAATCATTACGTTTTGATACGAAAGGAGTTTTGACATTGAAAAGAGATATTCATCCAACCTCACATGAAGTTGTATTTATGGACGTAAACAGCGGTTATCGCTTCTTGAGTAGATCAACAAAGACATCAAACGAAACAGTAGAGTGGGAGGATGGGAAAACGTATCCTGTCATTAAGGTAGAAACAAGCTCTGATACGCATCCATTTTATACAGGGCGCCAGAAATTCGGAGAAAAAGGCGGCAGAGCCGAACTGTTTAAGAAAAAATACCAAATGTAAAAAAGAAGCACACCCTATAAAGGTGTGTTAGATTGTTGACAAAGGGCTAAAATGAACTTTATTTTAGCCCTTTGTCTTCTTTTCAGCGTGATATGAAAACCCTTGAAGTCTAGGAAGAACGAGTACCGGAGCGGAGCGAATTTGACATTCGTGAGCACCGGCACGCAGGACTGACACCGAATGCGAGAGTTTGTCTACACGCTGGCACACCCTATAAAGGTGTGTTTTTTATGCAGCAAAAACCCCCGGCTGATCGCGCGGGGTTTGAGGAATTAATCATTTAAAGCGGTTTTTAAGGTGTTTAAATTTTGTTTCATTAAGCTGACGTAGCTTTCGCCATTTTTGGCATCATCTTCAGTAATGGATTCTAGATTTTTGAGTGTGAGGCTTTTTGCCCCAATTTCACTGCGGATCGTATCTGATACTTTACTGCTGACGTTATTTTCAAAAATCACATATTGAATGTGCTGCTTTTCTGCCTGTTGTACAATATTTTGGAGCTGCTTTTGTGAAGGCTCTTCAGAAGCGGAGAGTCCTAATACACTGATCTGCTCAATACCATAGCGCTTTTCCCAATAACCGTAAGCTGCGTGAGAAACAAGAATTTCTTTATGTTTTGCTTTAGATAACGTTGTTTTGAATTCCTGATCTAACGATTGTAATTCTTTTTTTAGTTTTTCATAGTTTTTTGTGTATTCATCTTTATGATCTGGATCTAATGAAACGAGTGTATCTTTAATGTTTTTCGCCATTTGCTGCGCATAGACAGGGTCTAACCATGCATGTGGATCTTTATCCCCGTGATCGTGTCCATCATGGTCGTGATCTTCACCTTCATGATCGTGGTCGTCGCCTTCTTCATGTGCATGTTCTTCTTTTGTCGATAACAGTTTGATGCCTTCAGCAGCTTTGACAGTTTTCACGCCTTGGTCTTTTAACGTAGCAGCTGTTTTGTCAGCGAATGCTTCAGCTCCTGTGCCGCTGTAGATGAAGGCATCACCTTCAGCCATGTCAACCATCGTTTTTGAACTTGGTTCAAAGCTGTGTGCATCTGCATTGGCAGGGTACACACTTTGAGCATGAACGTGAGAGCCGCCAATTTTTTCAGTGAAATCTTGAACTGGGAAGATCGTGGTGTAAATGGTTAATTTCCCGTCTGCATTTCCTTTTGAAGCATTTGTCCCCGCACTGCTTGAGCAAGCGGCAAGACCGATCGCGAATAAAGCAGCTGTTAAAATAAAAAAGATTTTTTTCATCTAAAAAATGTCTCCTCTCAACTTATTAGATAGAAATGATTACGATTTAATGTCCTGAGTTATTGTATCGTAATAATTACGATTTGAAAAGAGGAAAATAAAAATTTCTCATCAAGCAGATGTTTCCTCTAAAAAATACGATGCAAAACGTGACGAAATTTCAAACATTGTGCTATATTTATTTAAAAAAAAGATAAAGGAATGGACAAACATATGAAACTTTTAGACGAAATCATCGAATACAATCAACAATTTATTGAAGAGAAGAAATACGAAGAATTTACAACAACGAAGTTTCCACAGAAAAAAGCTGTCGTTCTATCATGTATGGATACAAGACTTGTTGAACTACTTCCGCGTGCAATGAACATGAAAAATGGAGATATTAAGATTGTCAAAAGTGCTGGTGCTCTTGTTTCTCATCCATTTGGAAGTATTATGCGAAGCATTTTAGTGGCTGTCTATGAATTAAATGCTGACGAGGTTTACGTCATCGGGCATCACGATTGCGGCATGAGCAAAATAGATAGCCAAACCCTTTTAAATAAAGCTATTGAGCGTGGTATTCCAGAAAAACGAATTGAAGTACTGGAATACTCAGGAATCGATTTTAAACAGTGGCTCAAAAGCTTTAGCTCAGTTGAAGAGAGTGTGAAGGACAGTGTGTCCGTTGTGAGAAATCATCCGCTTCTTCCATCAGATGTGCCTGTACACGGGCTTGTGATTGATCCTGGAACAGGTAAGCTTGACTTAGTTGTCAACGGATATGAAGAAAAGTAATTTATTTTTCCTTTTTAGGCGGAACAGGGTCGATGCCGCCGGGGTGCAGCGGGTGACATTTTAAAATCCGTTTGATTGTGAGCCAGCCGCCTTTTAAAGCGCCATGCGTTTTGATCGCCTCTAGTCCATAGTTTGAGCAGGTTGGATAAAACCGGCAGCTAGGCGGTGTAAGAGGGGAAATACATTTTTGGTAAAAGCGAATGATGCCGATAAAAATCTGTTTCATCGAGGTTCCTCCTTGTCTGTCTTCCACAGTATAAGAAAAAAGGACAAGGAAGGGAAGTTTTATAAACTAAACTGGTTGGAGAAATATGTTATAATATAGGAAATCTCAATTATAGGAGTGGTGATTAATGCCTTCAGTCGAAAGCTTTGAACTTGACCATAATGCTGTAAAAGCGCCTTACGTTCGTCATTGCGGCGTTCATAAAGTGGGATCAGATGGTGAAGTAAATAAATTTGATATTCGTTTTTGTCAGCCAAACAAGCAGGCGATGAAACCTGATACGATTCATACATTAGAGCATTTACTTGCGTTTAATATTAGAACACACTCAGATAAATATGATCATTTTGATATCATCGATATTTCTCCAATGGGCTGCCAGACAGGCTACTATTTAGTCGTCAGTGGTGCACCAACACCAAAAGAGATCGTTGAACTGCTTGATGCAACATTCAAGGATGCAGTTGAGGTAACAGAAATTCCTGCTGCAAATGAAGAGCAATGCGGTCAAGCAAAGCTTCATGATCTTGAAGGAGCGAAACGTTTAATGCGTTTCTGGCTTTCACAGGATCAAGAAGAGCTTTTAAAAGTATTTGGTTAATCGGATAATGAACCGGGCATACAGATGTCCGGTTTTTTTATATGAAATCGATCATCAGATGTAAAAACAGGGGATATTTGTTAAAATGGACATGTCAATAAAAGAAGGGGGAAACTCGGATGCGAAAAATGATGGGAATCATTCTGATGCTCGCGTTACTTAGTGCATGTGGAAACTCTGCAGCGAGCAACGACAAAGGGGAAGTGCCTGAGTTATTAGAAGTCAAGCTTACAGGACCGGAGCAAGTGGAGAAAAATGAAAGCGTTATAGTAAAAGCAGCTGTCACATATGGTGATACGCCTGTTGATGATGCAGATGATGTTCAATTTGAAGTGTGGAAAGATGGCGATAAGGATAACAGTAAGATGATTCAGCCAAAGAAAGAGAATAAAGGTGTATATGAATTGCATACAGCCTTCAAAAAAGATGGCCTTTATATCATACAAGTCCATGTGACAGCTAAACAGCAGCATAATATGCCGAAGACAAACATCCACGTAGGTAAGGTGAAAAAAGAAAGTTCATCTACTGAAGAAGAAACCTCACATCATTGAAAGCGGTTTTATTTTGAGTTAGGACGTTGGTTTGGTTCAGCATCCTTTGGTGAATCGACTTTATGCTTGTATTCATAAGCCTTTGATGTCGTCCATAGTGATAAAAAGACAACGATTGAGATAATGATAAAGCTGATAATCCCAAGTAACAGCATCTAACTCCCTCCTTATTTCCATATTAACATATATTTCATGCAGTCAAAATAGAAGAAATTGATGGCAGGTTTCAGTATAATAAAAAAAGGGTATTCTCATACTAAACGCAACTATATTAGGAGGAATCAACATGTCAGAAAAATTATTAAACGTCGTCAATAAACAAGTAGCTGATTGGACTGTACTTTATGTGAAATTACATAACTATCACTGGTATGTAAAGGGGAAAGACTTCTTTACACTCCATGAAAAATTCGAGGAATTGTATACAGAAACAGCCACATATATTGATGATTTGGCTGAGCGTATGCTTGCATTAAATGGAAAGCCTGTTGCGACAATGAAAGAGTGCTTAGAAATCTCTAGCATTCACGAAGCTGAAGGCAAAGAATCAGCTGAGCAAATGGTGAAAAATCTATTTGATGATTTCTCCAATATTGCAGAGGAATTAAAGCAAGGAATGGAACTGGCTGCAGAGGTTGGCGATGAAACAACAGGTGATATGTTACTAGCCATTCATCAATCCATTGAAAAACACAACTGGATGCTAAAAGCATTTTTAGGATAATACGAATGTGGAAGGAATGTCGATCATAAGATCGGCATTTTTTTGATGGATTTGTGACAGACAGCCCATTCAAATCATAGGGCTTTAAGCCGAAGAGAAAAGAGAAGGGAGGGGAGAAGATGTCCTCAATTGCAGGAATGATGAGTCAGCAAGTGGCAAGTATTCAAAAAACACTCAATATTAGTTTGTTGAATTCACAGCTTGCCACCAACACAGCACAAGCCATGGTGATGCTGGATCAAGTACAGCAGCAGCCCCAAGCTGTTCAGCCTAAAGATTCAGATGCTACATTTATTGATGTCAGGGTTTAACGAGAAAGCCGCCTTTCACAGGCGGCTTTTTTACGGTTTTATCAGTGTTTTCGAGCAAAATGACCCCGCCTTTATTTTTTGTCGTCCAAGCTATTGATCAGATCTGGCATATACTATTCATGTAAAGAGTTCCACTCTGAAAGGATGTTGATGCCAAGTGAGCAAAGATTTAGGCATCGTTTCGTTGTTTACAGTTAGTTTGTCGGCAATGGGCTTTCTGTTTGGTGGAGCAGGATATTTACTGATGACATTAGTGACACTGATGGCAATTGAATTAATTTGTTCAAGCCTAAGAGAATCTGTGACTGGACAGCTCACAATGAAGCGGTTTTTTACTAGGCTAGTTCGAAAGGTTGTGACGATCTCCTTAATATCCATGGCACATTTCTTCGATGTCATGCTGAAAACAAATGGGACGATCAAGGATTTAGCGCTCATCTTTTATATCATTTATGAATCCTACCAAATCGTCTCGACAGCCAAAGCCCTCGGAATTCCCATCCCACAGTTATTCATTGATGTGTTAGACATGATTAAAAATAAATTGCGAAAAAAGCCGTAATTTGTCCATATCTGGTCATACTAAAGGAAAAAGGATGAATCAGATGGCGAGACACACGTACTATGTATCCGTGCAAGACGGGTCGATATCACAGCACAGAGATGCGGCTGCTTGGCAATTTCAAATAGAAGCAGACGATGATCAAATTTTGCAGCTGAGAGACTATTTTGATGAGCAGTATATGACAGATTGGAAAGGCTTCTTTCGGGCACATGTTCCATTCCTTGAATATCATTATGATAGTCCAAATGACGAAATGGACAGAAAAAGAAAAGAGATTTACTCGATGATTTATGAGCTAGGGAATGAAGAGACAAAGAACTTTATTGAGACAAATGGGTTAATGAATTGAAAAGGCATGTAGAATTTTCTACATGCCAGACTGTTGACAAAGGGCTAAAATGATCTTTTATTTTAGCCCTTTGTCTTCTGTTCAGCGTGATAGAAAGCCCTTGAAGTCTAGGAAGGACGAGTACCGGAGCGGAGCGAATTTGACATTCGTGAGCACCGGCACGCAGACCTGCGGGCGAATGCGAGGGTTTGTCTACATGCTTTTATTTTCGCGGATTTAAGATGCCTCCGATCAGATCACTGATCCCGCCTCTGTTTTCCTGCTGCGATTGATGTGAATTTGTTAATTCGTGAGAGGCGCTTTGGCTCTGAGGCTTGTAGCGGTTATCATCTAAACCGACCCGCATCCCAGAAGTGCGTTCAAATGGCTGGATAATGACAATTTGGTCTGGTTCTTGGAATTCAAATAAGTAGGATTCGCCAGAAGTTTGTCCAATGAAGGTTTTCCAGTTGACATCTAATTTGACTTTCGGTGCTTTGCCCGTCCAAGCGACAATGGCGTCAGGATCTACACGGCAAGGTGCTTTTAGGATGAGCGGGTTTCCAGTCGTTTTAATGGCAACTTGGGCCCCGTGCCCCTGGTAGGAAAGCTTTGAGGTAAACAGCCCTTTCTGTGATAAAATACCAACGCCTACTGGTGTCACGCCGTAGTGGCATTCCTCAGTAAAGGCAAGTAAATCTTCGCTTTCTACGCTCACATGCTGCCAAGGACCGCTCGGCTCTAGATTAATCACTGTCACGTGCTCGCTTGAATCAGCTAAATAGCAAGTACCTTGACCACTCACTTCCATCATCTCGAGGTTTTCACCTGTCAATTTCCTGCTGATATGGTTAAATACTTGACTGACCATATTTCCTTTATTCGTTCCAAGTAATCTCTTGCGGTATTGAAACGTTCCTTGATCGGCAATCATAGCGCCTTTTTTGGCAAAAAAGACCCCACCGCCCTCTGCTTGTAAGGTGAGTTCTTCTATCGTATTGAAATGAAATCCCATTGGTGCTGGCTCCTTTCCTGCGTCAAGATGTGAATCCATAGATGCGGCATAAATCGTTTAAATCCAGGGTGGTACCTTGTCCGGTGGCGGTGATCTTCCATTCATGCTGATCTCTCGTTAGTTCAGCACAAATGATGGATGTACAATACGAATAATCCTCTGTTAACTGAAAGGTACAAATCTCTTGCTGCGAGATTTGATCAGACAGGCGCAGGTAGGCATTGGTGACTTGTCCAAAATGATGCGTGCGCTCGTGTGCATCATGTATCGTCGCTGTTACGACGATTTTATGAATATCAGGTGAGACTCTGCTTAATTGCATAATGATGATTTCATTGTCTCGATATCCTCCGCCAAACTGATGATCACCAAGATGACGAACAGCTCCGTCTAAGCTTTGCTTCTGATGATAATAGATCAGATGTTTTGGGGACAACAGCTTGTCCTCCTTATTTAAGAGAAAAACTTGCGTATCTAAATCAATCGGCTGACCAGACAAATCCCAGTCGAGCCCGATATGAATTTGGTCGATATTTGGATTGTCTTTCGTCAAGTCTAGCTTTTGCCCTTTCATGAGGTGTTTCTTGATCGCCTCATGAGGTGCGTCTTCTTTCTCGTTTTTGCTGAGTGGAAGCGGCTGATTCTTTTCTTGTTTTGACCCATTTGTTATGCTCATGCTGGTTTCCTCCTCGTCGTTATAGGACAAACACTGATTCATTTACGTCATAAGGGGTAAAAAGGTTTCATGATTAAAAATGGACGAAAATGGAGATGATAAAAAGGTTTTAGCGAGAATACCTCATTTTAAATACAGACGAGATGGAACCACTCGTTTGTTTCACTTTTGATAAAAATTCTTCAGAAAAATGTGATCTGTGGTATGATGTTTTACAAGAAGCAAGGACAGGATATGAGGGATTTTACATGCATGTATTTAAAGACTATTATCATAATACGGTCAAGCTCTCTTTTGAAAAGAAGCCTTTTTCAAGTCATCCTAAGCATGTTTGGGCCATCTGCCGCTACCAGGGGAAATGGCTGCTCACTGAACATGAGGATCGGGGCTATGAGTTTCCAGGAGGGAAAGTAGAGCCAAATGAAGAAGCGGACCAAGCCGCTATACGGGAGATTCAGGAAGAGACGGGTGCTGTTGTTCGTGAATTAACGTATATTGGTCAATATCAGGTGCTTGGCAGAGAAAAGATCATTGTGAAGAATATTTATTTCGCTGATATTGAAAGGCTTGTCAAGCAAGACACGTATTTTGAAACGAAAGGACCCGTTCTTTTCGCAGACTTACCAAGAGCCATCTCAAAAAATAAAAATTTCAGTTTTATTATGAAAGATGATGTCTTAAGACAAAGTCTTGCTTATTTAGAAAAGAACGGTTTGATTCGTTAAAAAAGCGCAGGGAGACAGGGGACTGACCCCCGTTTTTGAGACAGGGATCAAAACACCTTTATACAGCCAATTGCCGATAGTTTATCGGTGATTGGTTGTTTAGTTTCGTTTGAATGCGAATGTTGT
>NZ_JBSPZB010000033.1:0-11678 GCF_053851875.1 Bacillus sp. A015 | reverse complement strand
GGAACATGAGAAAAACACCTTCCTTTAGTCGGCTTTTCTCTATTATAAAATGAGGAGATGTAAATTTTAAGGGAAAAATAAAGCTGTCGAGATTTTCTCGACAGCCTGAAAAAGAGCGGATCACCGCTCTTTCTTTTTTTCAGACAGGAAGGAAAAACTTTCCCCCACTATACATATTTTCTATTGGATGTGCAAAAGGTGATGATCTCGTTTTCATTTTACAAAATCATGTTTTGTAAACACGTCAATTTTATCTGAAAAAGAACGGAGCGCTTGATAATCAACTTCCACACCCATTCCTGGTGAACGAGGCACCTCAATAAACCCATTTTCAACTTTGATTTCAGGAAAAATGATATCCTGCTCCCAGTATTTTGACGAAGCTGAAATATCACCTGGGATTGTAAATTGCGGAAGCGAAGCAAGTGCCACGTTCTGCGCACGGGAAATGCCTGTTTCAATCATCCCCCCGCACCATAACGGAATTTGATGCTCCTTACAAAACGCATGAATTTTAAGTGCTTCTGTCAGCCCACCAACTCGTGAAGGCTTCACATTAATAATCTGACAGCTGCCTAGTTCTACAGCTTTTCGGGCATCGTCTAAAGAACAAATGCTTTCATCCAAACAAATAGGTGTTTTTAAATGCTTTTGCAAATGACGATGATCCACAATATCATCTGCAGCTAAAGGCTGTTCAATCATTAATAATCGAATGTCATCAAGCTGCTTCAGTTTACTAATATCCTTTAATTCATAGGCAGAGTTTGCATCCGCCATTAATGGAAGATCAGGGAAAGACTCTCTTATCTTTTGAAGGAGTCCAATATCTTGTCCCGGCTTAATCTTCACCTTCACACGCTGGTAGCCTTGGTCAACATATTGCTGAATTTGCTGAAGCATTTCATCAATGGGTCCTAAACCCGCCACAACACCAGATGGAATTCTCTCTTTCTTGCCGCCTAATACGTCGCGTAAGGACTTATTCTCACGCTTCGCATAAATATCCCAAACAGCCGCTTCAATTCCCGCTTTGGCCATTCTATTGCCTTTAAAGTGGTACAGGCTGTCTGGAATTTCTGAAGGGTGTGTAAAAGAACGCGTCAGCACGTTTGGGATAAAGAAAGCCCTTAGCATGTGATAACAGGTTTCGATTGTTTCTTCTGTATACCACGGGGAAGAGAAGGCAGACACCTCTCCCCACCCAGTCAATCCTGTTTGATCTTTTACCTCGACAATAATAAACTCACGCTCTGAGATTGTTCCTAAACTTGTTGTAAATGGCTGCTTGAGCTTCATCGTGACATGATATAATATCACTCGTTCAATTTGAATCATCTAAAAAAACCCCTTTGATCCTGAGTCTGTGCCTCTGCAATTTATTCGACGCATTTCTTGGCAGCTCGTCCACAAAGTGAAAAGCAGCTGGCCATTTATACTTGGCTAAATGCGACTGACATAAAGCATAGAGCTCATTCTCAGGTATCTTATGGTCTGTCACAAGAAAGGCAGCAGGTACCTCTCCCCATCTATCATCATATATACCCGTCACTCCGGCTTCTTTTACATACGGATGTGTTAAGAGAACCGCTTCAATTTCCGCAGGATAAATATTCTCTCCACCAGAAATAATTAAATCTGAACGTCGGTCGAGCACAAATAAAAACCCTTCCTCATCCACATAGCCAATATCCCCTGTTTTCAGCCAGCCTTGATCAAAAGCAGCAGCGGTTTCTTCTTCACGGTGAAGGTAACCTTTCATTACATTTGCACCTTTGACCATAATTTCACCATGCTCAAAAGGTCGACAAGTGCGTTCTCCACTTTGAATCTTCAGTTCACATCCAAATAGAGGTTTTCCCGCAGATCCAAGCTTTTCTACACTAAATTCAGGCGCAAGTGTCACAATTTGTGAGCAGGTTTCCGTCATACCGTACGATTGAAACACAGGAAAGCCCTTCTCTTTGCTCTCTTGAAGCATTGCATACGGCGCAGGTCCTCCGCCTAATAAAAGACAGCGTAAAGAAGACGGACATTCTTCTAGCCTGCTTAATAAACGGGATAACATCGTTTGAACAACTGATATCATCGTCACACGATGCTGTTCAATTGAATCCTTTATTTCATCAACATCAAATTTTTGATGAAGCACGACAGCCATGCCATATATAACAGATTTAAATAGAGCTGATAAGCCGCTTATATGAAAAAGGGGCAGCGCAATGAGCCAACGGTCGTCCTCTCTGATGCCTACATTCAGTGCAGAGGAAACAGCACTATGAAAATGATTGCCAAACGTTTGCTCCACCCCTTTTGGTCGCCCTGTCGTTCCAGATGTATACATGATGGTTGCTGTTTCATTCAAATCAAAGTCTTTCTCGATTTTCTTTTCATGATCTTGATCAGCTTCAGGTAAAGTCTCCATTGTATAAACAGGTAAATCACCATCATGATCCTTCGCATAAACAGGTTCTGTTAATAAAGCCTTGGCTTTTGCATCTACAAGCTGATAGAGCCTCTCAGCTTTTGTTAACTTATTGTTCAATAGCACGATTTTTAATCCTAATAAAAAACAAGCATGAACAAGCATCACCATTTGAGGATGATTGTTCATCAAAAGCGCAACCGTCTCCCCTTTTTTCAGTGATGTACGTGCAAGTCTATTTGAAAGCTCATCTACTTCAAAGGCTAATTCACGAAATGTCCACTCTTTGCCTTGATAAATGAGCGCAACTCGGTCTGGCGTTAAATAGGCACGGTGCAGCAGCCAATTGGGTTGCTTCATCATGACACCTCCTTTTCGTAAAAGAAAACAGCTTAGTCTGATGCACTAAGCTGTTTTCATCCATATCATTGAATCAAGGGAAACGCGGGAACTGACCGAAGTCCGGCTTCCGTTTTTCCTTAAAGGAATCGCGTCCTTCTTTTGCTTCATCTGTTGTGTAATAAAGAAGTGTCGCATCCCCTGCAAATTGCTGAATCCCAGCTAATCCATCCGTATCTGCATTAAATGCAGCCTTCAAGAATCGTAAAGCAGTCGGGCTCTTTTCCAGCATTTCCTCACACCACTTCACTGTTTCTTCTTCAAGCTGCTCTAATGGTACAACTGTGTTGACAAGCCCCATATCAAGTGCTTCTTGTGCATTGTATTGACGGCATAAGTACCAGATTTCTCTCGCTTTCTTATGACCAACAATACGTGCAAGATAGCCTGAGCCATAACCAGCATCAAAGCTGCCTACTTTTGGTCCTGTTTGTCCAAAAATAGCATTGTCTGCTGCAATTGTCAGATCACAAACGACATGAAGAACATGTCCCCCGCCAATCGCATAACCTGCAACCATCGCGATCACTGGTTTTGGAATGACACGAATCAAACGCTGTAAGTCTAATACGTTTAGACGTGGAATTTGATCGTCTCCTACATAACCGCCATGGCCGCGTACTTTTTGGTCTCCACCAGAACAGAAAGCTTTACCTCCAGCACCTGCAAGTACGATCACGCCAACATCAGAATTATCACGAGCGCGTGAAAATGCATCAATTAATTCACTTACGGTCTTTGGTGTAAACGCGTTATGTACATGTGGACGGTTAATGGTGATCTTTGCAATCCCATGATACGTTTCATATAAAATTTCGTCATACTGACGCTCAGTTTGCCATTCAATAGCCATCAATATTTCCTCCTCTAATCTTGCGCTAAAATAAACTCACTTACTATTTTACCAAAAAAATGTGGCTGTTCCACATGAACTGTATGCCCAGCATGCTCTGCCAATATGAATTGACTGCCTTCAAGCTCCTGCTGCATACGTTTGGCGATATGACAGAACTTTTCATCAAGCGTTCCGCAAATGAACAAAACAGGCAGTTTGATATGCCTTAGTGCCTGCCACATCGATGGCTGTGAACCAGTCCCTATGCCTTCTAAGCTGCGAGCTAGCCCAAGAGGATTGGCTTTTAATCTATCCTCTCTCAGTTGAGCCAGTCTACCTGCGGGTAAAGATTTCTGCGAAGCAAACAGCGGAATGTTCTCCCAAAAATCCACAAACTGAGTTAAGCCTCCATGTCTAATCTTTTGAGCCAGCTGATGATCATGCTTTAGCCTTGTCATCCGCTCCTTGAAAGAATGAAGTCCTGGAGAAGTACTCTCAAGAATCAGTTTGTTTACACGTTCTGGATAACGGGAGGCAAATGATAAAGCAATACGCCCTCCCATAGAATATCCGAGAATATTCACTTTGTGAAGCTTTAATTGATTTAAAATCTCTGCAAGATCTGCCAGCTGCTGTGACATCGCATATCTTCTCACGCTTTCTGGCGAGTCCGTGCGGCCATGACCAAGCAAGCTGACCTGAATCAATCTTGTATTCTTCGTATAGGCATTCAAGAACTGCCAAGAAGCTGCACTCCCTGTGAAACCGTGTAAGCATAACGTGGCATTCTCAGCCGATGGGTTTTGATCCACCACCTCATACGCCACACCATCACGCATTCGTATTATGAGAGAAGGCATTCTTTTTTCACTTCCCCCAATATCTCATCCATCATTTGACGATGCTTGCCTACACGAGAATGCCTGTCTGTTTCAATCTCGATTAAATGAAGGCGAGGTTCATGTATATGCGCCATGTACACATCGTGTAATTCTTGCTTCGTTGTTGGCTTCGAATAGGTTCCCCCATACAGCTTCGATGCATACTCAAAATTCAGCCCAGTCGGCGTACCAAAGAGTTTCTCATAATACGGTTCATCAGATGCTTGCGGAAGGAAAGAAAAAATTCCTCCACCATCATTATTTAACAAAACAACCGTCAGTGGGATCTGCATCAGCTTAGCTGCAAGAAGCCCATTCATATCATGGTAAAAAGACAAGTCTCCAATGACCAAGGTGATCGGTTGTTTCAAAGCCGCATACGTTCCAAGTGCTGTGGACACAACGCCGTCAATGCCATTTGCCCCGCGATTCGCCATCATACGAAAAGGTGTCGACTGAGTTTCAAAAAATGTATCCACATCACGAATCGGCATACTATTTCCGATAAAAAGGACACTCTCCTTTGGTAAGAGGTGCTGAAGCTGACGATACACATTTCCCTCGAATGCCAGATCCTCATCAGAATATTGGGCTGCATGCGTTCTAAAAGAAGAATTGACACGCTGCCAGCAGTTTAAGTAATTTGTATCCTCTCGTTGATCCGCTCTATTTAAGACTTCACCTACAAAAGTAGCCACATGACTTTCAATCACGTATGATGCACTTAATCCAGGATCACGAAAACCTCCGCCAGCATCTACCACAATCTGCTTCACTTCTGCATGCTTTTCCAACCACTTGAATAAAGGCTTAGACACAGGCATCGGTCCAAAACGAATCACCATATCAGGCAATAGATGCTGCTGTAATGCTTCATCTTTCAATAAAGAATCATACGCATCGATAATCAACTCTTCATATTCATGCCCATTTCGCAAATGAGAAAGCGGGTCAGCTAAAATGGGAAAATGAAAGGCTTTCGAAAGACGTAACACTGCCTCTTGCTCTTCTTTCGTATGAAGTTCACCAGCAACAATTAGCCCTCTTGTAGATTGGTTCAGAATTGACACTAATTCAGACATGACATGATCATTTGGGAAAGCGTGACCTGTTGCTAATACTTTTTTCGTGTCTTTTGCTTCTCTATGAAAAGGATCAATGGACAGATCAGGAACCAATGGTTCTCTCAGTGGCACATTGACCTGAACAGGTCCCTTTGGCTCCTGCATTGAGATGTGACTTGCTCTAGCGGCAGCAGTCTGTACATACCGCAGCATCGTTTGACTTTCTTCAGGCAATGCTAAGTCTGTGAACCATTTAACAAACTTACCGAATAAGAATTGCTGATCAATCGCTTGAGGAGCCCCAACTTCCCTCAATTCGTGCGGCCGATCAGCAGTTAAAACAATGAGTGGTACCCGGGAATAATGAGCCTCTACAATGGCTGGGTAAAAGTTAGCAGCTGCCGTACCTGATGTACAAATGAGCAGCACTGGTTTTTGACTCGCTTTCGCAAGACCCAGCGCATAAAAAGCAGCAGACCGTTCATCCACTAACACATGGACATGGATGTCTTGATGAGCAAGAGCCAGCATCGCAAGCGGGGTTGAACGGGAACCAGGACAGACAACCGCCTCTTTCACACCACCTTGTACAAATTCATCCATCAATCTGCCAATATATGTTGTCATGATATGATTATTCAATCGGACGACCTCCAAGAGCAGACAGCATTGGTCTTAATTTCACTTGCGTTTCCTCGTACTCCTGCTTTGCAAGGGAATTCTCGACAATTCCGCAGCCAGCGAACAAACGAACATGTTCTTCCTCAATAAGACCTGACCGAATCGCTACAGCAAATTCTCCATTGTCCTGAGAATCGATCCAGCCAACCGGTGCGGCATACCAACCACGTTTCAGCGGTTCAATTTCACGGATTACCCCAACCGCCTTTTCCTTCGGATATCCTCCTAATGCTGGTGTTGGATGGAGCTGCTCTATTAATGAAAAGAGGGAACAGCTGCTTTTGATTTCTCCTACAATCGGTGTAAATAAATGCTGAATGTTTTTTGTTTTATAAAGACTTGGTTGATGAGGTTTATGCACATGATGGCAGTTTGCCTCAAATGCTTGCTCAATCATATTGACGACAATTTGATGTTCAATCAAATTCTTCTCATCGTGAAGCAGTTCCTCACCTAATGCTTGATCTTCGATTTCATCTTTCCCGCGTACAATGGAACCTGCTAAGCATGATGAAAAGACTTCATCACCGCTTTTTTTGACTAAACGTTCCGGTGTGGCCCCGACAAACGCTTGTCTTCCCTGTTCTATAGCAAATACATAACTCGTCGTTTGGTGCTTTAATAATTCTGCTAATAGTGGAGCAAGTTCAATTTGATTTTTATAGTGAAGCAAGACTTCTCTTGCTAAAACAACCTTTTCATATTCGTTCGCACGAATGTGTTCTGTCGCTTCATGGATCGCCTTCATCCATTCCTTAACATCCAGCTCTTCCATATGAACTAGCTCAGCTTGTCCATCAGTTCGTACCGGCAATGTCTCGAAACGAGAAGCTTTCTGTTCTAACTCTTGAATGAGCTGATGAACATTCCCGTCCACCTGCTTCCATTCATTGATCGTAAGAAACGTGCCTTCTTTTGAGACAGTCAGCATCATAGATGGCACAAAAAAATGAGCCTCGCCAAATGCTTCCCAGTGACGCGCCTTCTCTTCATACGGATCAAATGAAAATCCCCCAAATAAAAGCGGACCAACAGCCGCTTGCTTTAACTCCTTCTCATCATGAAAATGGAACATGTGCTGTTTTAGCTGTTCCCATTCATGATGAACTGTCTCGAATCGTTCCTTGCCTTGCTCAGATGATTTAATGACGGCCGCTCTGCCAAGTCCAGAAAATATCATTTGGCTTTCTGGATCAGACCAAAAAAACCGCTCGCCTAAAAAATCCGCTTCACCGCTTTGGAAAAAGGCAAGAGGATCCAGATCGTCAACTCTTCTGGAGTAGCTTATCAAAACAGCATGGTTGACGTTATTCGCTTCTTCTAATGTCGCAAGCGCTTCCTGCCGGAAAGTACTTTGCACTGTTGTCACCATGATACATTCCTCCAAAATCCATGAAATAACATAAAAAAATAAAACCATCATGTGAAAAATACATGAACATTCGAGTATGTCGAATGACCTGTTTTTCTATTATAAACCTTAACAGATGAACTTAGTAAAGAAAACAGCTTTTAAAACCTCGAATCCTTATTATATCACGCTTTCAAGATTTTTTCGCTCCCGCTTATCGAAACGAGAGCATCTAAAGAAAAATGGCAAGACTTGTCCCAAAATTAAGCTTTCTCTCGATATGGCAACGATTAGCAAACATCTTTTTCAGGTTTCATCGCATCAATATATTGACACCTTTTTGAACTTTGCTAAACTGGAATTTGGACGTGTACGTATTTTTTTATTTAAAGGAGTATATTTTATGCAGCATCAATCGATAACAGATCAGCTTTCACCGATTAAGCCTGATAAGAACTGGCGGATTTGGTGGAATTTATTACGACCGCATACATTAACAGCGGCATTTATTCCCGTTACTTTAGGAACTGTTCTAGCACTTCCAAGTGGTCAAATACATGTTGGGCTATTTTTAGCTATGCTATTTGCATCTATGTTTATCCAAATCGCAACGAACATGTTTAATGAGTATTTTGACTATGTTCGCGGGTTGGACAATGAGAAATCTGTCGGCATCGGCGGCGCCATTGTTAGAAATGGTGTGAAGCCAAAAACAGTTCTCAGCCTCGCTTATGCATTATTCGCGCTCTCTTTATTCCTTGGGATTTATATTTGCATGATGTCTAGCTGGTGGATTGCACTTATAGGACTTATTTGTATGGCAGCAGGCTATTTCTATACCGGTGGACCTGTACCAATTGCTTATACACCATTTGGAGAACTTGTGTCAGGTGCTTTTATGGGATTAGGAATCATCCTTATTAGTTTCTATATCCAAACAGGAACACTGACGTCAAAAGCTGTTCTCGTGTCATTGCCGATTTCTATTTTAGTTGGAGCCATCTTACTGTCGAACAATATCCGGGATTTAGACGGCGATAAGGAAAATGGACGTAAAACACTTGCTATCCTTGCTGGACGAAAAACTGCAGTAAACATTCTACTTTCCATGTTTTTGGTATCATATGTACTCATTTTTGTTTATATCCTCACAGATATCATTGGCCTTTGGAGCCTTCTTGTTTTACTCAGTGTGCCGAAAGCATATACAGCCATTAAAGAGTTTAAGCAAAAAGAAAAGCCAATTGAATTAATGAATGCCATGAAGTCTACAGCTCAAACCAATACATTTTTCGGTTTCCTGTTAACGATCGCATTGATATTACAATATTATATTGCGTAATATACAACGCCTGCAGCCGCAGGCGTTTTTTTATCAGGAATTGCTTCAAATTGGAACAAGTCTTACATGCAAAACTGCTCATACTAACAATATGTTTGATATGAAAGGATGATCGCATTGTTGTCTAAAGACGAATTACATCATTTGAAGCAGCGACTTCTCGATGAAAAACAAGAAATTGAAGCCAATAGCCATGACGATGAACAAAAAGTATCATTTCCTTATGATGCAGTCGGAGAACTGTCTGCCTATGACAACCATCCTGGTGACCAAGGAACAGAACTGTTCGAGCGCGGAAAAGATATCGCCTTAAACAGTTTGGCACATGAACATTTGTCAGACATCAATGAAGCACTCCAAGCAATCGCAGACGGCTCTTATGGTGTGTGTAAGGTATGTAAAGCCCCTATTCCTAAAGAACGCTTAGAGGCCTTGCCTACCGCCGTCACATGCACAGAGCATTCAAAAGAGCAGACCGTTTCACAAAATCGTCCCATTGAAGAGGATTTGTTAAATCCACCATCAGGACAATTTGAAAATGAAGAAAGTGCTGCCTACGATGGAGAAGATGCATATCAAGACGTAGAACGCTACGGCAACTCTGATACCCCGTCCGATATGGAATTTCCTCCCGAAACATACGATGATGTGTATACACAATCAGAAGATGAAGATTATGTTGAAGACTATGAAGGATTCGCAGCTGCTGATATCGAAGGCAAAGCAAGCAAGGTGTATCCGAATAAAGCACACGAAGCCTATGAAGATGCATTAGATGAAGAAGGCGTCATGACGGTGTTTGGTGACTTGAAGCCGTACGAAGAAGAACCTTATACAGAAAAAAATCAATAGCCCCCTCATACTGGGGGCTTTATGTTTATATCATGTAATAATTAGGAAATCACTTTAAGAGTGAATTTGATTGGAGGAGATTCTTGATGGCTAGAAAAAGTATCATTTGGGCGATTATCGTCTTCTTTATTACATACGCACTATTTTCTATTGCAGGGTTCTTGTTCCCTATTGACAGAGAATGGTATGATGCATTAAACAAACCGGAATGGACACCTAGTGGGGGTGTGATTGGAGCTGTGTGGGCTGTCTTATTTGCTCTCATCTCGTTGTCCGCAGCGATTATTTATGGGAAGTATGGATTTCAAAAAATCACTTTACCGTTTTGGATTCTTTTTCTTTTAAATTATGTCTTCAATCAAGCCTTTAGCTTTTTTCAATTTACACAAAAAGATTTGTTTGCCGCTACCATCGACTGCCTGCTTGTTGCACTGACAGCACTTGCACTTGTCATCGTCTCACGTAAGCTCAGCAAAGTCGTTTCAATTTTACTGATCCCTTATGTCTTATGGGGGTTCTTTGCGACATACTTGTCTTATACGATCTATTCCATGAATATGTAAAAAAAGACCGCGATGGCGGTCTTTCGTTTTGATGAAAAGAAAAAAGAGATCTATGGAAGATCTCTTTTCAAAATGACCCGTACGGGATTCGAACCCGTGTTACCGCCGTGAAAGGGCGGTGTCTTAACCGCTTGACCAACGGGCCAGATAAATGGCGGAGAAGGAGGGATTTGAACCCTCGCGCCGCTTGCGCGACCTACACCCTTAGCAGGGGCGCCTCTTCAGCCACTTGAGTACTTCTCCATTTGGCTCCGCAGGTAGGATTCGAACCTACGACCGATCGGTTAACAGCCGATAGCTCTACCACTGAGCTACTGCGGAAGATCATGGTGGGCCTGAGTGGACTCGAACCACCGACCTCACGCTTATCAGGCGTGCGCTCTAACCAGCTGAGCTACAGGCCCATGAACGATATACAAATGGAGCGGGTGATGGGAATCGAACCCACGACATCAGCTTGGAAGGCTGAGGTTTTACCACTAAACTACACCCGCAAAAATATGTATGGGGCGATTGATGGGAATCGAACCCACGAGTGCCAGAGCCACAATCTGGTGCGTTAACCACTTCGCCACAACCGCCATACTGTCAATATTTATTTAAAAGTGGCTCGGGACGGAATCGAACCGCCGACACACGGATTTTCAGTCCGTTGCTCTACCAACTGAGCTACCGAGCCATGTATTTATTTAAAAATGGCGGTCCGGACGGGACTCGAACCCGCGACCTCCTGCGTGACAGGCAGGCATTCTAACCAACTGAACTACCGGACCAATATAGAGATAAGAAAAAATTTGGTTGCGGGGGCAGGATTTGAACCTGCGACCTTCGGGTTATGAGCCCGACGAGCTACCGAACTGCTCCACCCCGCGATGATATGGTTTTTTTAAAAATATGGCGGAGGAAGAGGGATTCGAACCCCCGCGGGCTTTGACACCCCTGTCGGTTTTCAAGACCGATCCCTTCAGCCGGACTTGGGTATTCCTCCGTATAGATGGTGGACCTTGTAGGACTCGAACCTACGACCGGACGGTTATGAGCCGTCTGCTCTAACCAACTGAGCTAAAGGTCCTTTATAGCGGCGGAGGGGATCGAACCCCCGACCTCACGGGTATGAACCGTACGCTCTAGCCAGCTGAGCTACACCGCCATGATAAAAGTATTCCTTTAGAAAGTGGAGCCTAGCGGGATCGAACCGCTGACCTCCTGCGTGCAAGGCAGGCGCTCTCCCAGCTGAGCTAAGGCCCCATAAAAGATGGTCGGGAAGACAGGATTCGAACCTGCG
>NZ_JBSPZB010000032.1:0-17883 GCF_053851875.1 Bacillus sp. A015 | reverse complement strand
AACAACATTCGCATTCAAACGAAACTAAACAACCAATCACCGATAAACTATCGGCAATTGGCTGTATAAAGGTGTTTTGATCCCTGTCTCAAAAACGGGGGTCAGTCCCCTCTCCAAAGCGGGTTTTTTTATTTGTCATCATCGTCTTCCTCTTCGTAGCCATCACGCTCAGCTTCATCCTTCCAATGACTCTTCGGATAACCAAAGCTATTAATCTGCGTTACCATCGGATGCTCAATATTCAATGGTTTCAGTCCTTTCAGTACGTTTGACAACTGTCAGCCGTACACCGTGTTTTTTCTGTATTGCCTCAGCAGCTTTAATTAAAAGACCCTTGTTATTCATCCTCACAAGATCCTCGCTAATAGTTCTAACGCTTCCAGCTAGACTTGCAAGTTCGTCATAGTCACCATCTTTTAGTGCTTGGTGAGCAAGAAACATAAGCTCTTCTGCGCTTTGAATCTTTACCTTTGCCACAGGAATATCTTCTTTAAGAAAATGTTTTTCAATCATGCCAGCACAGCCTCCCTATCCTGCCTTTTGTGCATTGCCACCTCTGCGACAATGGCTTTTTTTGACCATTTTTCCGTCAGGTCTTGTATCTGCAAACCAAACTCCCTCGACATTGAGTACATAAGCGTTTTATTTGCCTGCGTCAGATCATAAATCTGTTTTATCGATTGCATCGGAAGCTCCCCATGCTTTCCGGGCCTAGTATTGTTCATCCATTCTGATAGTTCTTTGATTGCATGCTTCGCATCTTCCATTTCATGTACTAGGTTAATAAGTGCTTTGTGAGCACAATCATTCAGGGCGGGATCAATCGGTGCCGCTGCGAGTGGATGCATTTTGAAAATGTAGTGTACGAGATCAATATGTTCATAGGCACCGCATATCTCAAACCAACGGATACAAATTTCAGGGGAAATAGTGGTAAGACCATTTTCAACGTTTGATACATACTTTTGATTCCTCCCACCTAAAAGTTTTCCCATCGCTATTTGTGAAAGTCCTATCTCAAGACGCTTCTTATGCATCATCTTGCATAGGTTCGCTACGTTATAAGGGCTGTTCGCCATATGTTCTCCTCCTGCTTTATACCTTTTGTGGTGCTAAAATATTAATGAAGGGACAGGCTTAGCTGGCCTGCTGCTTTTTCAATCGGTTGATGATGTAAGCTTGTCCCTTTGGTGTGATCTTCATAGTGAGCCATGCTTTCGATGACCCGTTTACTTCTCGGACACCTTGAGCAATTTCAAAGTAACCACGGTTCACATACTCTTGATAAGGCTCGTTCTTTTGGCTGAAAATCATTTTCCATTCTCTTAGTTGTTGAAATAATTTTCTTTCGCCTATGACGATGCCTTGCTTTGATGCCAGCTTTGCAACCTCACGAACTAATAGTGACTTTTCTGAGGCCATACAGCTTTCAGCGAAGTTTACAAGCGGTTCTTGAATTTGCAGTGTTCGTTGTAACTGCTGTTTCTCTTCTTGTTCGGCGATCCATCGCTTTGCACGGCTGACAGGATCATCAATCATGTAAGAAGGAGCATTCATTTCTTGGATGTAGTTTTTCATTTTCTTAAATTCATTGATAAACCGGATTTTCATTTTCATTGCCGCTGGTGTTGTATATGACATGGCAACCAAAGCAAAAGCATCTTCTGTTAGGTTGTATTTGCGATATTTTCGCTTTCGGTCATTCTCGTACGTTGACTCCTCAAAGTTGAGGAGTGAAAAATCTGTTTCACCAGCTTGTTTCAACTTCTCGATTTGAACCTCGATGTCTCGTAAAACAAAGTCATGTCTTTTTTCAAACACATTTGAGATCGTCAGGCTGTCTGTAACAACTTGGTTACCTTCAACGAAAACGAGTTCGCTCATGCTGTGGCTCCTTTCTTGAAGTAATCTGTGTTTTCGTTGATACAGTGGGTATTGTTTTCAATCCACTTGAAAAGCAAGTGTGTTGGAATTAATAGACCTGCTTCTCTAAATACCGGAAAGTCTTCTCGGTTTAAAAGCTGTGAAGCCTTTGTTGAATAGTTCCATAAGCTGTTTTTTCGTTAGCATTGGCGGCAGTTGAGTTGTTCTAAAATCCTGCATCGCTTTAGCAACTTCATCCGCAATGATTTCTCTGAACATTTCCTTAAAAGCTTCATGGTCAATGTTTAACATGTCAAAACCTCCTATTGGATTTTTCTACCTTTCAGCCGATATTATTTCTGAAAGGTGGTGAGTATTAATGGGCATACCTACACATGAAAACAAATTTGTTAAATCCTGTTTAAGATGCAAAAGAGAAATAAATGATTTGCAAGAAGACCATGTATTCTGTACAAAATGTGCGTCTCCATTAAGAAATGAATGCACAGCTACTGATCATTTCACAGATGGACATGGAGTATCTTTCCACTCTGATGATGACATTTATGTCTTGGAGCCAGACAACGCATTTTGTCCTAAATGTGGTTCAGAATCTCTATTCAATCAACGCGGTCTAATCGATGTTGAATATCCAAGAGCAGAAGTAGTAAGACAGCAAATCATCACGTCAGATGAAGATTTGCCATTCTAAGAATGCAAAGGTAGTTTTGATCCGCATCGAGTGCAAAAGTTAGCATCCAAAATATGCTTATCTTTCTTGCACTTGGTGCATTGAATTAACTTCGAATCAACTTGAAGCGTTTTTTTCTTGTCCATGTTCTTTCTCCTTTCTAATTGAATTAGGCAGTGTTTGTTTTTTGTTCTAATTCGCTACAATTATTAGCAAAAAAAAGCGTCCAGTCACATCCAATAATTTTACTGAGTCTTTTCGCTACACCGACACTCGGACTCCTGGAGCCTAGTTCAATTTGTGAGTAGTATGGTCTTTTTATACCTGCGGCAGTTGCAATCTCTTCTTGCGTCTTTCCTAAATCTTTACGCTTTTCAGAGAGCCATTTTCTCGGTTGCATATTAGCACCTCCTTTGTAGCTTTTTGCTACTTGTTAACCCTATATTGCAGTAGCGATTTGCTACAGTCAACAACTTTTGTACTTTTTCGCTACATTTTTTTCTTGTAGCTTATTGCAACGTTATAATGTAACCAACCTTCAAATTGAAAGTAGGTATAAAAATGCTGGGTGATAGAATTAGATCCCTAAGAGAAAAGAACAATCTTACGCAAGAACAAATGGCAAAAAAAATAGGCATTTCCAGAGGAACTTATGCACATTATGAGATAAATAAACGCCGGCCTGATTATGAAACGCTTATTAAAATCGCTGATCTTTTCAATGTTTCAACTGATTATCTATTGAGAGGCGAAGAACACTACAAAGATTTAGCAAGTGAAATAAACAAAAGACCTGACACTCGTTATGCTGCCATTGACGGGCATGACTTTGAAGATGATGAAAAAGATGAAATTCTAGTGAATGCTTTAAAACAGATTGACGGTCTTGAGAAAATCATCAAAGAACACCTTGAAAAAAAAAATAAGGGTTAATTGTTTATTGTTCTTAAACAAAAGTTTTGCAAGTCATATTAGAAACAAAAAGTATTGGATAAGCAAATAAATCCATTTAAACATCATTTTCGGAGTATTTGAGAGGTTTTAATAAGCATTTAGACCAAACAAATACTCAAGAGGCTTAAAAACGTCTTAGAAAGAAATTTTGACATTTCTAATTAGCCGAATTTTTTTGTTTATTTTCCAAAAAAAAATCTTGCAATCAAGATTAGAGTGTGTTATTTTTTAAAATCTTTTTATTTATTATTATTATTTAGTTTAATTAATACTGTAAAAATTACAGTAATACCTACAATTGAACGACCATTCAACTGTAAAAATTACAGTAGAGTCTACAATCATTTGTTTCTCAACTGAAGGTTGTGCTGTAATTTTTACAGTAATGATTACTAGTGAGAGGTGTATAGATTGGCTTTTATTTTTAGAGATGAAAAAATTTATAATCCTGTACTGAATAAAAAGAAACGCGCTTCAAGAAATTTTATAAATCTTCTTCATAAAGCAAACGATATTTTAAATCAAACTGATGAAACTATAGCTGAAATTGTTTTATGTTCAAGTAATTTTCTTAAATATGGTGAGGTCGGTCTTTTTATTGCAACTAAAAAAAGATTGATATTTATTGATAAAAACAACTCTATTAAGTCATGGGAATACACTGATGTCTCTAATGTATCTGTTCCTACAAAGGGTTGGAGTGGTTACAAATTTTCTTTTAATGTTGCTGGCGAACATATTGAAGTGTTTGGTATTTTAGAAGGTGATCCTGCTACTTTTGTGGCTTATATAAAGAAAATGAAAGAAAACTCCTCAAAGGTAATAAAACAAACTTCAAGTGATGTAAATAAACAAGAAAATGTTGTTGCGCCTGATGAGAATACCGACTTTATTATTGATGAGATCAGAAAGTACGCAGCACTCAAAGAAGAAGGCATTTTAACTGATGAGGAGTTCACACTAAAGAAGAAACAGCTTTTAGGAATTTGAATATAGCCCTATCTTTTGGGCTTTTAATTTAAATTCCCATAAGAACATACGTTCAATTATTTTCTTGAAATACCCTTTTATTTCTATTATCATTATATAGATACAAATACTGGCTTCTGATTAGGGAATATCTTTTATGATAGGAGAATGTTATTTGATTGGTTTCTTTCTACAATTTTTCTTCCTGCTTATCGGTGGAGGATTTTGGATATACCATCAATACCTATATAGGCCAGATTTAAAAGAAAATATTGTGCTTCTTATCATAGTCATTAGTTTTACAGCAGTTTTCTTTTTTAAGGACATAGATTTAAAAAAAGCTGAATAAGCCCTTTAACTCTGGGCTATTTTTTAGAACAAAAAACAGAACACACGTTCTTTTTATGATTGGAAAATAAGTCGTCAGCCTCAATGAATATTTTTCAAACCATACTTTTATCCAGTATTAATGCAGTAAATTTGGAGGGGATGCTTCACATGATAAACACATATACTCAAAGCCATTTAGAAGACTGGATCGAAAGGTTTTTAAGAGGTAAACAGATTACATCTCCATCAGACTTAGAACTAATTGAACTATGCCGAAAAATGAACATTTTCATCGTACAACATGAAAAAAGGACCTGTATGACTGAGATTTGCGGGGTCTATGTTGTAAGCATTGATAGTAGATCAGATCCATTTCAACAAAGATGTGAACTGGCGCATGAACTGTGGCACATTTTGATAGAAGGTGGCAATAATGCCGCAATGCCGCTTCAATGGAAGCAATACCAAGAATACAAAGCGAACTATTTTTCATATCATTTCTGCATTCCGACATTTATGCTGAAAAGAACATCAGAAAAGTTCAATTCATTTGTTAATGATCTCTCTTTAAAAATCCAATCTTCATAGTTACGTGACCAAATTGTGACCAATTTTATAAAGACATAACAAAAACCCCTATATTTCAAGGGGTTTTCGAGGGTGTTTACATCATTCCACCCATACCGCCCATGCCGCCCATATCCGGCATTCCGCCGCCTGAGCCGCCTTCTTCTGGTTTGTCAGCAACGACTGCTTCAGTTGTCAGAAGCATTGCTGCAACAGAAGCTGCGTTTTGAAGTGCAGAGCGAGTTACTTTTGTTGGGTCAACGATTCCTTTTTCGATCATGTTTACCCATTCGTTTGTTGCTGCGTTGAAGCCTACGCCAATTTCTTCGTTTTTCAAGCGCTCAACGATGACGGATCCTTCAAGACCTGCGTTGTGAGCGATTTGACGGATTGGCTCTTCAAGAGAACGTAGAACGATGTTCACACCTGTTTGAACGTCACCATCAGCTTCAATTGAAGCGACTTTTTTGTATACATTCACAAGTGCTGTACCACCACCGGATACGATGCCTTCTTCAACTGCTGCACGAGTTGAGTTGAGTGCATCCTCGATGCGTAGTTTGCGCTCTTTTAGTTCTGTTTCCGTTGCAGCACCAACTTTGATGACAGCGACGCCGCCAGCTAGTTTTGCAAGACGTTCTTGTAATTTTTCTTTATCAAATTCAGAAGTGGTTTCTTCAACTTGCGCACGGATTTGGTTCACACGTGCTGCGATTTGAGCAGAATCTCCTGAGCCTTCTACGATTGTTGTGTTTTCTTTTGTCACAACGACTTTAGACGCGCGGCCAAGCTGACCGATTTCAGTTGATTTCAGGTCAAGTCCTAGGTCTTCTGTGATTAATTCTCCGCCAGTTAGAACAGAGATGTCTTCAAGCATTGCTTTACGACGATCACCGAATCCAGGTGCTTTTACTGCCACTGCGTTGAATGTACCACGAAGTTTGTTCACAACAAGTGTTGCAAGCGCTTCGCCTTCTACATCTTCAGCAATGATCAATAATGGTTTCCCTTGTTGTACGACTTGCTCAAGTACAGGCAGGATTTCTTGAATGTTTGTGATCTTTTTGTCTGTGATTAAGATGTAAGGATTTTCAAGAACCGCTTCCATCTTATCAGAATCAGTCACCATGTATGGTGAAGCGTATCCGCGGTCAAATTGCATACCTTCAACCACTTCAAGCTCAGTCGTGAATCCTTTAGATTCTTCGATTGTAATAACACCGTCATTACCTACGCGCTCCATTGCTTCAGCGATCAGACTTCCTACTTCTTCATCTGCTGCAGAAATGGACGCAACTTGAGCAATTGACTCTTTGCCTTCGATTGGTTTAGAAATCTCGTGCAAGCCTTCAAGTGCTACTTTCACTGCTTCTTCGATCCCTTTACGAACGCCAACAGGGTTTGCACCAGCTGTTACGTTTTTCAAGCCTTCACGGATCATTGCTTGAGCTAGAACAGTTGCCGTTGTTGTACCGTCACCAGCTACGTCGTTTGTTTTGCTTGCGACTTCAGCAACAAGTTTTGCACCCATGTTTTCAAATGCATCTTCTAATTCGATTTCTTTTGCAATCGTTACACCATCATTTGTGATAAGTGGAGAACCAAATTTTTTCTCAAGAACCACGTTACGTCCTTTAGGTCCTAAAGTTACTTTTACAGCATCTGCAAGTGCATCTACACCACGTAACATCGCACGGCGTGCTTCTTCACTGAACTTAATATCTTTTGCCATAATAACAAAACCTCCTCAGTCTTTTTAGAAATGTATCTCAATGTTTTTTATGTGATTAACCAATAACAGCTAAAATGTCGCTTTCACGAAGGATTAAATATTCTTTTCCTTCATATTTCACTTCAGTGCCTGCATATTTTGAGAAGATAATGCGGTCGCCTGTATTGACTTCTAACGCAACGCGCTCACCACTTTCAAGTACACGACCTGAACCTGCTGCAACAATTTTACCTTCTTGTGGTTTTTCTTTTGCAGAATCCGGTAAGACAATACCGCTAGCGGTTTTTTCCTCAGATTCAACGAGTTCAATGATTACGCGATCGCCTAATGGCTTTAACATAAGAAACAACCTCCTCAATTTTTATATGTAGTCTTTTTTAGCACTCATCACTAACGAGTGCTAACACATTTATTATAATAAAGAATGTCTTCTGCAATTTCAAGTAAAAACCTTTAAAAATTTTTGCGCTTTCACGATCTTTTTTCATCTCAGATTCTTTCCTTTTCAAACGAAAAAGAAGACTTGTGTTACAATAAATCTAGTTCTTTTAGTAAAGGGGTTTTCGTTACTTGAAAAAACAATATTGGTACATCATCTTAACTTATATATTGGTACAGGTTTCTGCTATTCCTTATGTGCTCATCATGAAATGGTTAGGATTCATTCAGACACCAATGACACAAGCGGAGCTCTCACAATTGTCGGGAACTTGGACAATCATCAGCTTCTGTATCGGGTTGATCATTATTTTGCTCATCCTGCGGACAGTACCAAAAGCTTCACTTCGGAATGAAGCACCGGTTTCAGCCGGCTCTGCCATCGCCTGGACCATTGGCGGTTTCTTTCTCTCCCTCTTTGCGCAATCGATTGCAGGAGTGATTGAGCAGTATGCATTCGGCATTGGCCGTGAGTCAGAAAATACACAAGCGATTTTATCTATTATGGATGCCGTTCCTTGGCTTGTGATCGTCATCGCCCTGATTGGACCTATCTTAGAGGAAATTATTTTCCGAAAAATCATTTTTGGGGTGATCTACGAAAAGACGAATTTTTTCATTGGGGCACTTGTTAGTTCAGTGGTTTTCGCCGCTGTACACACTGATTTTGCCCATATCTTGCTCTATACCGCGATGGGCTTTACCTTTGCCTTTTTATATGCGAAAACAAAACGAATCATTGTTCCAATCGGCGCTCATATGCTCATGAACTCGCTCGTCATTCTTGTGCAGATTGAGCCAGTGAAAAAAATGATTGAAGAACAATCTCAAACAATGCAAATGATTATTGGAGGCTTTTTCTCATGAGAAACCCTGTCGTATGGGGCATCATTTATTTTGCAGTAGGTGTGGCTTTCACCTATATGGCCATCCAAAACCCAGGTGACATGTGGTCATTTTACAGCATTTTGCTGATGGTGTTTGCGGCCTATAATATCAATATCGCGTTTAAAATGTTTGCCTTCTCTGTCAAACTAAAAAAACAACAGCAAAAATAAATCAAAACCATTTTCCGCCGCTAGGAAAATGGTTTTTTTATGGAGGTCATGTCTTCATGGAACATGAAAAACTGAGAATCATGAACGATCAGCAGGAAACGATTGGAGTTGCCACCCGTTCAGATGTCCATGCCCAAGGTCTTTGGCATGAAACATTTCATTTCTGGCTTTTAAAAAAGGAATATGACACAGTCTATCTCTATTTTCAGCTAAGAAGTCCCGCAAAAAAGGATTTTCCTTCTCTGCTTGATATCACAGCAGCAGGCCACCTTCTTGCAGATGAACAGCCTTCTGATGGCATCAGAGAGGTGGAAGAAGAGCTTGGTCTCTCTATCCCTTTTGAAGACCTTACCTTTGCAGGTGTCATACAGGATGAAATCCATATGCCTTCGTTCATCGACCGTGAGTTCTGTCACGTGTACCTATATGTAAATCAAGGAGAGCCTATAAACGTTCAATTACAGAAAGAAGAAGTCGCTGGTCTTTACAGAACGAGATTCATCGATGCACAGCACCTTTTAACAGGGCAATGTGAAAGGATTCAGGTAGAGGGCTTTGAGATGGATGCAGCCGGAGAACGGCGTGAGGAAAGCAGAGAAGTAGATGTACACGACTTTGTCCCGCATGAGCCCTGTTATTATCAGCGCCTCTTTCACGCCATCAATCAATTTTGATCACAATAGAAAAAGCATCGTGATCACCATTTGGATCACGATGCTTTTTTATGAGACATAATGACTTTCTTTCTCCTCTGTTTGCTGCATTTTGCGATAGGTCACTCTTGAAATGACAATACTCACTTCATATAAAACGAGCATTGGCAAGGTAACCATGAGGTGAGAAACAAGCTCTGGCGGTGTAATGAGTGCGGCAATGACAAGGAGGACGAAATAGGCATACTTCCGTATTTTTGATAAAAACATCGGCGTAATAATGCCAAGTCTTGTGAGAAACATCAACACGACAGGCATCTGAAACAAAAATCCAAATGGAAGTGTTAACTGCATCAGAAATGTAAAATACTCATGAATCCCAATCACTTGCTCTACATTTAAATCATTCGACATTCGCATCATAAAATCGACGACAAATGGAAACAAAATAAAATAAGAGAAAGCCACACCGCTCAAAAATAAAAGCAGTGCAATCGGAATATAAGCAAGTGTCACCTTTCTTTCTTTTTCATATAAGCCAGGACTTACAAACGCCCAAAGCTGATATAAAATAACGGGACACGTCAAAACCAAAGCAATGACAAATGCGAACTGCATAAACACGTACAGTGGATCTGTGAGCTTAAATGCGTTTAATGTCAGTGTTGCCGCTTCATCGGTATTTTGCAAATACACAATGACCGGCTTAGCGAGAAAAAAACCTGCCGCCATAAAGGTGACAAAAAACATCGCAATGATCACTAAACGCTTTCGCAGTTCCACAATATGCTCCATAAGCGGCATATCTTTGACATTCATGAAGCTCATCCTATTCTACTGATCTTCTTTTTTCTTATTTTCTTCCTGATCATCAGCTAAACCTTTAGTGGCATTTTTGAATTCACGTAATGTATCTCCTGCTGCTCTTCCTAATTGAGGAAGCTTTTTCGGCCCAAAAATAATGAGCGCAACAATCGCAACCAGAACCAAACTTCCAGGACCGATCGGACCCATTTGCTCCACCCCCTTTACCCCTTTTCATCAGTCCTCCTGCGTAACAGAGTAATGCTTTAAGAAATACACAAGAGACTGAAGTTCAACCGCCAAATCTATATGATGAATTCGAATGTGTTCCGGCACATTCAATCGAGCCGGCGTAAAGTTAAGGATTCCTTTGATGCCAAGGGCAATCAAACGATCTGTAATGGACTGAGCTGCTACGGCAGGTACTGTCAAAATCGCAACAGGAATATCTCCTACCTCTTGAACATGCTCTTCAAGATTATCCAAATCATAGACAGGCACGCCGCCTATCTCACTTCCTATTTTACTCTCATTGACGTCAAAAGCCATTGAAATTTTTGTATTATTATTTTTTATGAAATTATAGTGTAAAAAAGCAGTCCCTAAATTCCCGACACCGATGAGCATAACATTGGTCATTTCATCTTGGTCAAGGGTCTTTCTGAAGAAGGTCAAGAGGTAATCGACATTATAGCCATACCCTTTCTTCCCTAGTGCACCAAAATACGAAAAATCTCGGCGAATGGTGGCAGAATCCACTTTGACTGCATCACTAAGCTCTGCCGATGACACCCTTTGTTTTCCTGATGCATGCAGATTTTTTAAAAAACGGTAGTAAAGCGGCAAACGTTTGGCTGTCGCTTGTGGAATTTTTGACTGGTCTATATTCATATAAGGTCCTCCAACTTAAATATCAGATGCTCTGTGAAAATCACCGTTTTTCCCGCCTGTCTTTTCAACTAGATAGGTAGGACCGATGATCATGCCTTTATCAATCGCTTTGCACATGTCGTAAACGGTCAGTGCACATACTGAAGCAGAAGTGAGCGCTTCCATCTCAACACCCGTACTTCCTTTTGTTTTGACCTGTACTTGTATGTTCAGAATGTGCGCATTTCCGTCTTCCTCCCAATCAAAGGAGATATCCACGCCTTTTAGTACAAGCGGATGACACATTGGAATGATGTTGGACGTTTGCTTTGCTGCCATGATGCCAGCAATCTGTGCGACAGATAGCACATCCCCTTTTCCAATTTCACGTTGTTGTATTTTATGAAACACTTCTTTTATCATACGAACGCTTGAAGCAGCAACGGCGGTTCTCACTGTAGACGATTTGTCACTAATGTCGACCATCTTTGCTCTTCCTTGTTCGTTAAAGTGGCTAAATTGACTCATCTTTCAACGCTCCCTCACTCAAATCATACACTATTTTTTCCTATCTGTCTTTCATTTGACCATGGCGATTGTATGTAAGATTTGCCGGTTTACTGCTGATAAGCTACACTTAACATATTATAGCAGAGGTGAAGTTACATGATGATTCTACAAGTGAATCAGCTGTCCAAATCGTTTGGCGCTGATACCGTTTTAATGAATATAAAATTGGAAGTCAAAGCAAAGGATCGCATTGCCATTGTTGGTCGTAACGGCGCAGGCAAATCCACGCTTTTAAAAATTATTGCCGGTCAAATGTCTTACGAGCAAGGTGAGATCATCAAACCGAAAGACCTATCAATCGGCTATTTAGCACAGCACACCGATGTGACGTCTACACGTACGTTAAAAGACGAATTATTATCGGTTTTTGATCATTTAAAAGAAATGGAACAAGAGATGAGAACCATTGAGGAAAAAATGGCTTCTTCCACAGGTTCAGAGCTGGATTCCCTGATGAAAACCTATGACAGGCTGCAGCAGGAATTTAAGGATCAAGGTGGCTATCAATATGAAGCAGATGTCCGCTCCATTCTTCATGGGCTCGGATTTAGTCATTTTGAAGATGACACAACCGTCCAATCCTTAAGCGGCGGTCAGAAAACCCGTCTAGCGCTTGGAAAGCTATTATTAATGAAACCAGAACTCTTAATTCTGGACGAGCCGACCAACCATTTAGATATTGATACCTTATCATGGCTTGAGCAGTATTTGCAAAATTATACAGGAGCTATTCTCATCGTTTCCCATGACCGCTATTTCTTAGACAAAGTCGTCAACCATGTCTATGAAGTCTCAAGAACAGCGATGAAAAAGTTTGCAGGGAACTATAGTAAGTATCTTGAGCTGAAAGCGGAGCAGCTAGAGCGTGATATGAAGCTCTATGAAAAGCAGCAAGAAGAAATCTCAAAGCTCCAGGACTTCGTGGATCGCAACCTAGCAAGAGCCTCTACCACAAAGCGGGCTCAGAGCAGACGGAAGCAGCTGGAACGAATGGATCGTTTAGATAAGCCATTAGGTGATGAAAAATCCGCAAGCTTTCATTTTGATATTACGAGACAAAGCGGCAATGATGTGCTGAAGGTGTATGATCTCGATATTAGTTATGATGAAAAAACGCCGCTCCTATCCTCTCTTTCTTTTCATATCAAACGCGAGGATAGTGTGGCACTCATTGGTCCGAACGGAATTGGAAAATCAACACTTTTAAAAACCTTAACGAATGCATTAACACCTGTAAAAGGCGACATCAGCTTTGGGTCTCATGTCACGATCGGCTACTATGACCAAGAACAAGCCAAACTGACATCCTCCAAGAAAGTGCTAAATGAGCTTTGGGATGATTATCCTCATATGAATGAAAAAGAAATCCGGACATGTTTAGGAAACTTCCTTTTCTCCGGTGATGACGTCTTAAAGCCCGTTCATGCACTAAGTGGTGGAGAAAAAGCGCGTCTTGCGCTGGCGAAGCTGATGCTGCAAAAAGCCAATTTCCTCATTCTCGATGAACCGACTAACCACCTTGACTTAGATAGTAAGGAAATTTTAGAGAATGCGCTGATTGATTATCCAGGAACCATCTTATTTGTCTCTCATGACCGGTATTTTATCAACCGCTTGGCAACGAAAGTACTCGAGCTGTCGCAAGATGAAACAAAAGAATACCTCGGTGACTACGACTACTACCTCGAGAAGAAAAATGAACAATTAGAGCTCGAGGCGCTCCAAACTCAGGAAACGCATAAAAAACAGGCTGCAAAGCCAGTAGAAACAGCCAAGCTTTCTTATGCGGAAGAAAAAGAACTGAAAAAGAAAGAAAGACAAAAGCAGCGCAGAATCGAAGAAATTGAAGAGCGGATCGCCGTCATTGAAGACAAGATCGGTGAAAATGAACAGCTTTTATGTGACCCTGCTATTTTCCAAGATCACGAGAAGGTCCAAGCCATTCAAACAGAAAGTGATGCACTTAATCAAGAGCTCGAATCACTTTTGGCAGAGTGGGAAGACCTATCAGAATCTTAAAGAGTGCCCTAACGGGTGCTCTTTTTCTTTCAGTGAAGCTTTATTACCCACAACGATATCCACAATAACTTCTTGATTATTATTAAACACTTCGGACTTATCCACTTTATCCACAAGGTTTTAATCACATATCCACAGAAAAGCTCACATTTATACACATTATCTTCATTTTAAAACGAAATTTTCTAACAATTGTGGATATATAACGTTTGCATGTGAATAAATCGCTTTCATTTCAAATGAAAAAACCCCTGTATATCCACAGGAGTCTTCATTCATATGAGACAAGCGGTAATCCAGGCTGACCGTTCATTGCCATATCGCCTCTTATTCCTTTTTCAAACGCAATGGTGCCCGCAGCAGCAATCATGGCTGCATTATCTGTACAAAGAGACAATGGCGGTATGGTGACATTCACTTCAGGCAGCTTCGTAAATGCTGACGTTAAGGCTTCTCTCAGTCCTTTATTGGCAGCGACTCCCCCAGCTAAAACAACCTGCTTCACGCCATATGCCTCAGCCGCTTTTAATGTCTTTCCAACAAGCACCTCAATGACGCTTTCTTGAAAACTTGCCGCCAAATTTTCTGGAGCAATCGTTTCTCCCTTTTGGGATGCATTGTGTAATGTGTTGATCACAGCTGATTTTAAACCACTGAAACTAAAATGATAGGAGCCTTCTTCAAGCCATGCGCGAGGAAGCTTGATCGTTGGCTCTCCTTCATGTGCTAACCGATCAATATGAGGCCCGCCTGGATACGGAAGACCCATCGTCCGAGCCACTTTGTCATACGCTTCTCCAGCCGCATCATCTAATGTTTCACCGATGACCTCAAAGGCCCCATGCTCTTTCATTAGAACAAGCTCAGTATGTCCGCCAGAGACAACAAGAGCTAAACACGGAAACTGCAATTCATCAACAAGCTGGTTTGCATAAATATGTCCAGCAATATGATGAACACCAACGAGAGGAATTTGATGAGCAAAGCTCAGTGCCTTGGCTGCATTGACACCGATCAGAAGTGCACCGACTAAGCCCGGTCCTTCTGTGACAGCAATGGCATCTAAATCCTTAAAGCTCATATTGGCCTGTGCCATCACTTCTTCTAATACGATGGTCACTTGCTCCACGTGATGCCTTGAAGCGATTTCTGGTACAACACCGCCAAATCGTTTATGACTTTCTATTTGTGAGGCGACAACATTCGCTACAATCTCTTTCCCATTTTTCACAATGGACGCAGCTGTTTCGTCACAGCTTGTTTCTATACCTAATATGAATCGATCTTTTTGTTCACTCATTTATATTCACCCACATGACTAATGCATCTTCCCCATTATCTGTATAATAGTTCTTTCGAATAGAAGCTGGTCGGAAACCAAGCTTTTCATAAAGGGATAGTGCTGGAGTATTCGATACCCGCACCTCTAATGAAAGATGATCTGTCTTTTTTTCTTTGCAAAATTCCATGACATATCGAAGCAATGCTTCCCCGTAGCCTTTTCCTCTATGCTCAGGGAGAATCGCAATATTCGTAATTTGTGCATCGTCCATGACAATCCAGACTCCGCAATACCCAACAGGCTGCTTACCTTCTTCAATGAGGAAATAATGGCTGTATTGGTTATGGAGAATCTCATAGACAAACGATTCTTTTTTCCATGGTGCTGTAAACGCATGCACTTCAATCGTATACACCTCTGGAATGTCCTCTACTGTCATTCTTCGAATCTCTACTGTGTTGAGATTATTTTTGTCCTTCAAGCCATTTCACTTCCGCTTCTGCCAAACGAATATAGTTAGGGACAAACTGATGGACATCTTCAGCAGGGCGATCTGCTCCTAAAAACGCAAGCACTGAAGGTCTTGGATTATGAAATGCCCCCTCTGCCAAAACAGCAGTCTCTCCTAAAATAGAGCGAATGCTCTCTTGATGAAGATGCACATCATGTCCAAGAAATAAGACAGGCTTTTCTGCCTGCTTCAGCTCATGAAGCCAATCCGTGAGCAAGATATTTTGGTCTGGTTTGACCTCTTTGATCTTTCCTTCTTCAAACGTATACAGCCCAGTATAAACTTGTCCTCTTCTCGCATCAAATAGTGGCGAGATCCATCCATCAAAATATTGACCATTTGCCGCGAGCGTTTCTAAACTCGAAACAGCCGATATCGGGATAGACAGCGTCCACGCAAGTGTTTTTGCAATGGTCACACCGATTCTGACGCCAGTGTAGGAACCAGGTCCTTTTGCCACAACAATTTTACTTAGTTCGCTCGGTGCTACACCACATTCTTTCATCAGTGCTTCAACAGTCGGCATCGCTCGAACGGAATGGTTCTTTTTTAAGTACGTAATGCTCTCGCCAATCACTGCGAAATCTCTGACAAGAGCAATTCCTAGTGTATGGTTTGACGTATCAATCGCCAGTATGGTCAAATTCTTTCATCTCCTTACAAAGGGTCTCGTATCGCTCCCCTTTTGCATAAAACGTGAGATGACGTTCTTCTTCACGTTCTGTTCTCAGCATGTCAATTTTTAAATATGATGAAGGCAATTGCGGTTCAATGAGATGTGCCCATTCAACCAAGCATACACCTTCGCCCTCAAAATATTCTTCGAGTCCGATATCTTCTTCCGCATCTTCCATGCGGTACACATCCATATGATAAAGTGGCAGTCTGCCATCGGTATATTCTTTAATAATGGTAAAGGTGGGGCTGTTGACGATACGGGTAATACCTAAGCCTTCTGCAAAACCTTTTGAAAAAGTGGTTTTGCCTGCGCCTAAATCCCCTTCTAATGTCAATACATCGCCTGGCATCACAAGTTTGGCCAAAGCAGCGGCAATTCGCTTCGTCTCATCCGCACCTTTTGTCGTCCATGTTAATTTCACAGTTGATGTCACCTCATTTCTTAAAATGATTATATCCTTTTTTCATTAACGTTGTTGGTTGATCATTGTCTTTTAAAATGACGCTGGCCGCTTGATCATCTTTGACTTGTCCAATGCGTGTGATCTGAATGTCTTCTCTTTTACATTGCGTTTCAAAGCTTTCCCAATCATTCTCTGGAATCGTGCCAGTTAAAACAAAGTCCTCTCCCCCAAATAACACCCATTCAAGCCAGTCTTTGCGTAACAGCGGTAAATCTGGATGTTTTGGGAGCTTGTCAGCTTCAATCTCCATCGTCACATGGCTTGCTTCTGCTATCTCATTCAGCTCACTCGCTAATCCATCACTGACATCATTCAAGGTCACCCGCGGGAAGCTTGAGCAAATGTGTCCAGCAGCAATGTGAGGCTGAGGCATTTTGTGACGCTCAAGAAAAAAAGCAGAATTGATTGCCTTTGCAGAGTCTACCTCGTTCATTAAGAGTGATAATCCAGCAGCTGATGAACCGAGCTCACCTGTAACAAATACAATATCTCCTGCTTGAGCACTGTGGCGGTAACAAGCTTTTCCCTTTGGAACCTCACCAATGACCGTCACCGTAATGACAAAGTCACTGCGGGTGGCTACCGTATCCCCACCGATCAAATCCATTTGATATGTGTCAGCCAAAGCTTTCATTCCCTCGTAAAGAGCAGTGACGATTGTCTCATCACCATGAGGCGGGATCGCAATCGATACAAGATAATACTTTGGTGTTCCTCCCATTGCGGCAATATCACTGACATTGACCGCCAGTGCTTTAAAGCCAACCTCAAAGGGCGTGGAAAAATCAAAACGAAAATGAACATGCTCCACCATTGTATCAACACAAACGACCTCTTCACAATGTGAATGAGGTTGATAAACACTTGCATCATCACCGATCCCCATGACCAAGGAACGTTGATGTGTTTCTTTTGGTGTAATCCGGCGAATAAGATCAAATTCATCCATAAAAAAGACAGCCCCTTCATGCAATCAATTGATTGAGTAGACATGATGTCAGACACAGTTAGTATTAGTGTAAGCGAATATGAGTTTCAATTCCAACTAAAAATGATATAAAGAAAGCCTGGTATGAAAAAACCAGGCTGGGTAGAAGTCATCTATCTTTTCTTTTCACATATAGTGTAGCCAAATGAAAGCTGTTTCATCGCATCATGGTTACTTGTTGAAAGAAAAAGACATAAAAAAAAACGAAACTATACGTTTTCGTTTACAAGTCATAAAAATGGCGGTCCGGACGGGACTCGAACCCGCGACCTCCTGCGTGACAGGCAGGCATTCTAACCAACTGAACTACCGGACCATTTTGGTTGCACTTAATGAGTACTCCCTATTGGTATATAAAATAATTTGGTTGCGGGGGCAGGATTTGAACCTGCGACCTTCGGGTTATGAGCCCGACGAGCTACCGAACTGCTCCACCCCGCGA
>NZ_JBSPZB010000031.1:0-17917 GCF_053851875.1 Bacillus sp. A015 | reverse complement strand
GCCGGTTGCTCCAGAGGCCCCGATATCTCCTGTTGCTCCCGCTACTCCAGTCGCTCCGGTATCTCCTGTTGCTCCTGTGACTCCGGTGGCGCCGGTATCTCCTGTTGCTCCTGTGGCGCCGGTTGCTCCAGAGGCCCCGATATCTCCTGTTGCTCCCGCTACTCCAGTCGCTCCGGTATCTCCTGTTGCTCCTGTGACTCCGGTGGCGCCGGTATCTCCTGTTGCTCCCGTTACTCCGGTCTCACCAGCAGCAGCTAATAGTGTATAATCTGGCGACGTATCTGGCGTACCTGTTGGTGGTGCTGTATTCACGATATACGTCCCACCTTCGTATGTCACCACTTGACCTACTGGATAAGTTGGGACTACCGCTGGATCAAATGCTACGATGCCCGTTAGTCCTACGCCTGTTGGACCGATTGGACCTGCTGGACCTGCTAGGCCTGCTGGGCCTGCTGGGCCTGCTGGGCCTCTTCTTCCTCTTCCTCCTGGCGGACCTTGAATGACACACACACAAGGATCCTTTCCGCAGCAAGGATTTTTCACTGGTTTCCCTTTCTTACAACTATCACATTCCCAGCCGTCATTCTTATAAGCATCATACCAGCTACCTTTTTGGTAGTGGTCTGTCGAATGAGTTGGATATGTCTTTCCGCATTGTCTACATCTTCTCATGGAATCACCCCCATCCATCGTATTCATCCTCACCAGGAAAGGTGTATGTACACTTTTCATTTTATTTAGAAATATTGAAAAGACCTTGCACTCCATGCACAAGGTCTTTTCTTCATTGAAATCTCATCGTCATTTTTAAATCCTTTCCTACCATACTATATTCAATATCCGCTGGTCGGATCGCCTCTTTTAGTTTTTTTATTCCTTTTCCTTCAAACATAGTAGGAGCATGATTTCCACCAATCAATAAAGGTGCCATATAAATAACAGCTTCATTCACAAGTGACGCTTCTAAAAATGACGCACTCACACTGCCTCCTGCCTCAACAAGTACTGACATCACAGAGCGTTTCTTTAACATGTGTAACACATCATGAAGATCCGTCCGTTGTTCCCCGTTTGTGACAAATACTTCATACCCTTTTTGCACAAGATGATCATACTTTTTTTGATCATACATTCGTGAAGTACAAATAATGGTTTCTGCCATATGATCTGTTAAACATTTCGCATGAAGCGGAATCCTTAATGTTGAATCTAAAATGACACGAATGGGCTGAGTGATGAATGAATCCTTCACAATTAAACCTGCATCATCTTGAATAATCGTTTCAACTCCTGTAATCACCGCATCTGCTTCTTGACGTAAAAGCTGCACTTCTGTTCTCGCTTCTGTTCCGGTGATCCATTTGCTTTCTTGATGAGCCGTTGCAATTTTCCCATCTATTGAAATAGCTGATTTTAATATGACATACGGAAGGTCTGATTGAATCAAATGAAAAAAAGGCAAATTTAAGCGGTCTGCTTCCTGTTTACATATTCCTTCTTCTACTTCTAGCCCTGCTTCTTTCAACATGGTCATCCCTTTACCTGCTACAAGCGGATTCGGATCTTGAGTGCCAATGACCACACGTTTCACCCCACTCTTGATGATGGCTTGTGTGCAAGGACCCGTTTTTCCTTGATGCGTACAAGGTTCGAGTGTCACATACATGTCAGCCCCCTTCGCCTTTTCTCCTGCCATTTGCAGCGCATGAATTTCAGCATGCGGCTCACCTGCCTTCAAGTGAGCACCAATCCCAACGATCTCCCCGCGTAGAACAATCACTGCACCGACAAGCGGATTGGGTGAAGTTTGTCCTTTCATTGCCTTTGCGTTGGCAATGGCCAGCTTCATATAAAAAACATCGTCTTTCATCTGTGGCTCCTTTCTTCTCTTTCAAGGGAAAGAACTCCTTCAGGAAATGAAGGAGTTCTATTCTCATGTGCTAAATTTTTTCCATCCGTTTCTTTTCAGATCGATCATAGTAAGGCAAGGAATAAAACAGTTTATACGATGCTCGTTGTTTACAGAAACAGCATTTGCGTAATTCATATTTATTAATGAGGAGCACATGCGGACAATTGAGTACAGTCAGACCCTTTTTCATATGTTCCTTGCAAACACTTATCATGAGAATCCCCCGCTTACATTCTTTTTCTTAATGAGAGATTACTTCTTTCGGAAATTGTTCAAATAAGCGCAGTACTTCTGTATGCGTACCATCTTCTCTAATGTGATAAATACCGCCGTCATATGAGCTTGCATATACATCATTACCTAATTGTCTGATTGCACTAATCCCATTCTTGGCAATTCTGATTGGACCAGTATTCACATGTAACTCTGGATTCCACACAACGATATATCCCCAATAATCTCCGCTCACAATATAGCCAGAATCTGTGACAGTGACTGATTTAATGGAATATTGATGCTCATTGTGCTGGTCTAAAATTCTACCTGTATGCAAATCAAACAATCTGACATTCTTGTCACGGCTGACAATGGCAATGCGGTCTCTTTTGCTATCAATAAATACATCATTTAATAGCTCTGTCGCACCGATATATTCCGCTTTTAGTGACAAACTCTTTTTATCTAGAAGACAGATGGTCCCTTCAACCGCAGCGGTGATGATATGATCTCCTTCTACCTTTAATGCTTTGACCGCACAATCATGTGCTTTGGAACGGCCGATTTCCTTTAAGTGTTCCGTCGAAATGACATGCACATAACCGCCGTAAGTTCCAATATAGAATTGTCGATCCTCCTCGTGGAAATACACACTGTTGACTGGACCTGTGTTGAGATCAAAAGAGACCATTTGCTGTAATGATTCGTGTACAATGTGCACTTGACTTGCATGATCTCCCCAAGCATAATAGCTTCCATCCCGTGCGACAGCCACTCCATTTGTTAAAACGCCTGTCGATTTTGCGATTTCGATGCCATTCTTTCTGAATTTTCCGTCATCTGATGCAGTGATGATGTCACCCGTATCAGTCAACGCAATATCATTAATAGACGGTGTCGCCAGTTCAATCTCATCAGATATGACTTTTCCCTCTTCAATCGACCATTCACAATACGTTTTCCCAAAGCTGGCTCCTAGAATGGCCTTCTCATCCTCTGTCCAGACAAGCGAGCGCTCCCATTGATATTTATGAGGCAGCAGCGTATCGATTAAATCTCCCGTTTCATAATTCCACAGCTTAATTAAATGGTCATAGCCTGCTGTCAGCAAGTAATTTCCGCTCGGAGAAAAATTCACACGCTTTACGCCCTGTAAATGGGCTTTGATGATTTTTTTCTCCTGTAAAGTGTTCGCATCATATATGATGACGGTGCCATCATCTCTGCCAAGTGCAAACACTTCTTTTTGATTGCTGCCGCTGATTGTGTCCAGCTCATAATCAAATGGGCCAATTTCCCCCACAATTTCTCCTGTATCATACAGCCATACAAGAACATAGCCATCATCACCTGTTGTATAAGCTTTATCCCCATGTATCCATACAGCTAATACATCTTTGCTATGTCCATGGAATTCTCGTAAGATGGCTCCTGTTTCGATATCCCATACTAAGCATCTTCTATCTCTAGATACCGATACTAGCAAGGTATCCTGCTTGGCAAAGGCGACGGCTTCCACATCATCCGCATGACCATATAGTGTACGAATTCGAGTATGGGTGCCCGTATTAAATAACTGAATGGTATAGTCTGACGATGCGCTCGCTAGATACTTTCCATTTTCAGAAAGAGATAGAGAGTTGATGATATGCTCGTGACTGCCAATGAACGCCCCTTCTCCTGTTGCCCGGTCCCACTTATAAATACAGCGGTCATAGCCGCCAGTGTAGACAATTTGGTCATGCTCAGTAGATAAAACAGATGTAATTGGTCCTCTATGCATGGTTTTACACTCCTATCTTTATATGTTGTTTTTGACGAGTAACTAGACGAAAACCAGTAAATCGAAAAACTGGGTCTGGGTGCTTCCCGTGTCTTCTTGCGACTCTGCATAAATCTCCGCCTCTTGCGAAGGAGCCGCCTTTTAGAATGTAGTAATCGCTGCCGATTGTTTCCGTTAAATCATCTACGACCTCGATCCCGCCTTCATATACGTGATATTTGGTGTTGACCCATTCCTCGACATTGCCTCCCATATCATAAAGTCCAAATAGGGATCTGCCCTTTTCGTAATGACGGACAGGCGTCGTTTTTTCGATATTAGATTCGTGCGTATTGCAGCAAGAAGGATCGAACTCATCTCCCCACGGGTATTGATTTCTCGTGTTACCCCGGGCAGCATACTCCCATTCTTCTTCAGTAGGGATTGAAACGTCATATCCGAGCTTCCCGCTCAGCCACTGACAGAACGAGAAGGCTTCCTCGATATCCATGCCCCAAGCTGGATGGTCTTTTCCCCCGCCAAGCTCTGGGTTCGTTAAGCTTTCCGGATAAGTCTGGCCTGTTTCATCACAATAGCTTTGATACAATTCATTTGGTACGACCGTATCTGAGATAAAAAATTCATTGATATACGGCTGATAGGATGGAAATTCTTTGTACAGCCATTTTTGAAATTTTTTCTCACGTCCATAGGCTGGATTGAGAAGCTTGTCCTTCCAAAATTCTGATGCCTTTTTCATATCTTCTTCATTACTTCCAATCGTTGCATAGCCGCTTGGGATTTGAATCCAATTGATATCAGGTTTCACGCTTTTCTCCCGCCTTCTTTAAATAAACTCATCTACTGATTAATTAATTTCTTCTCATCGACCATATGCCCTGAGGCTGCTTTTGCCTTTAAATACGCTTCGTTATAGAGAGAGGCTTCTACCGTATGATCAAACCGTAAAACTGGAAGCCCGTAAGCAGCAATGGAGTCGACTTTATCTGGATTGTTTGTTAACAGGTGCAATGGTTTCCCTTTGTTTAAGTAGTGCAATACAGCCGCAGCTTCCTCGTAATGCCGATCATCATCTCCGCAGCCGATCAAGCGATTGGCCTCAAACGTATCCAGTTTCATTTCCTGCAATTTATACGTGAATGCTTTCGCCATCAGCCCAATGGAACGCCCTTCTTGGTTGGCCATATACACAAGCATGCCTTTTCCGTGTTCTGTGATTTTCTTCAGCGATAACGCAAGCTGTGGACCGCAATCACATTTCAGTGACCCAAACACATCCCCTGTTTGGCAGACACTATGAATTCGCACAAGCGGAGGTACCTCATTTTCAAAGTCGCCAAATAGGAGACAAGAGGAAAATGTTTGCTGCGTGGTACTCATTTGTACAATGGATTCGATCGTTGGCTTTGTATCTGGTTCAACGGGTGAAAAGGCATACCATTTAAACTTCACTTCCTCATGTTGAATAGAGATCGGCAGATTCACTGGCCCCACGAGCAAATAGTTTTTTTCTTGAAATGAAAAATGATGAATCATTGATTGTAATTCAGCTACAAACTTGTTCATTTGTCTCCCCCCTATTCATCACTGCACCCAATTCGATTTTGACAGCGCAGTGATGGAGTGATGAATATGTGTACACACTCCCTCAGCCTGGGCACCCGTTTCCAGCTGCAATCATGGCTTGCGAGGAAATGCCTGTACAAATACCGGCTGCATACATTCGCTCCATGGATGCGCGATGCCTCTCATCGTTTAAGTCCCTTTATTTTTGTAAAAGAAATACCTGAAGAACTGACGACTTTTCGACCTGGCCTTTGTCCAGTACAAAGGAGCAGAAATCGAGCTTCATACGCTGTATTCTCTGTAAGAGCAGCGACACCATCCGGTAATTCTTGAATGGAGCATGCACGCTCTTTCTTAAAAGAACACCTCCGTAAGCTTCGAGCTGCTTTCTACCTTTTACTAGAAGCTCTGGTTCTTTATATGCTATTGGTCACATAAGTGCGTATCAGCTGGGTTCGCCACTCATCATTGATGGATGGACGATACTTCTTTTCAGCTATAATGATTGCAGCACTTAAGCCACTTGGACTTGAACCTGCACCTAGAACCATCACCTCATACATCGCGTTTATCCTCCTTTGTACTAGATTTTGACGGCAATGACATGATGCTGGCTGATTCCGGCCTTTGCTTTTAATGGTGCAATCGATACAAGCTCAAGACCTGATGTACAAATTCTTTCTCCAAGCTGAGAATCTGAAAATGAAAAATGAAATCGGCCATCTTCTCCGATTAATCCTGTTTTCCACTCTTCTCCCCATACAACAAGTGAAAAGACGCCACCTTCATGAAGTAAAGAAGAGACCTGCTTTAAGTAACGTTCGTGATCATCAGGATGTTGATGGTGAAAACAGCCATGATCTAAAATTAAATCAAACTGCATCTCGCGCCCCTGATCACTCGACCATGACATAAAATCCTGATGAACGAAATGAACAGGAATCGTGTCTCTTTTCTTTAACCCTTCCCACTCCTCATGCTCATACAGATCAATGCCGACATATGCTGAGAGCCCGCTTAAATGTTCAAGTGCCCGGCCGTTCCCGCACCCGATATCCAGCACAGAAGCAAGTGCATCCTTTTCCCTTGAACGCCATGCCTTTAATGACATCACAGCTGCGTCCGTTAATGACGGATCAGTAGACCACATATCTGTTCTTTGCTCATAATGTTCTTGAAATGCCATACGCATTTTTTCTAAATACAACCCACTGTCTTCATGGTACAAAGCCTTTTTCATCACGGGACCTCCTTCAATTCACAATCACCTTTTCTGACAAAGATGGTTTTCAAGCAAAAAGCCTTATGATAGAATGAAAGATGGATTTTTTAGAAAAATCTGTTTTCTAAAAAAAGAGAAGCATCCCACATGTTCATTCTTCTTTTTCAGCACTCATCCTCACATGCAGCCATTCGCAAGATACGGCGCCTCAGCTTGTTGTCTCTTTTTTTCATATGGGTTCACCTCCTTCACTGCTTGATCAAGGTTTAATTGAAAGCGCTTTCTCTTTTATATTCCTCTAAGCGGCTTATACAAGAACTGACATCTTTTTGATACTTCTTGCAAATTGATCGTAGTAGAAAGTTCAAACTATTGTTTAGAACGACTATCATTCTTCCGTTTCTTCTTCAAGTAAAAAATCATTTTCTCTAGTCTAGTAGAACATGTATATCCCTCAGAATCACTTGTCCCTTGGTTGCATGCACCACCTTTCACTAGAATATGCTTCGAGTAAACCCACCAGATTTTTTAACAACTAATTCCATAACGACTGGATTAAGCCCAATATATTGTTTTTAGATTATTTTGTCAATAGATTATTTCCTAAATATTAGAATGAATTTTCTAATTGAAAATACAGGTATTTTTCGTGGTTTCTTGACCTCAAAACACTTATTTCTACACAAAAATACAACTTAAAACTATAGAACTAAGAAATTTATCTACTAAATTACACAAGATTTTTATTTCATTTTGAGACAAAAATGAAATATATCATAATTATTTCCCGAATGGTTTTCTGTGATATTTTGACTATTTTTTCTGTTTTTTGATGATTTTCTTTGGTATTTCTACATTTTCAATTAGATGATTTACTGTTTATTCCGATCCATTGAACTTTCTTATTATAGTAAAAAAATGGATGTCTGATCTAAACATGAAGACATGAAAAAAAGCCCCTTACAAAAGTAAGAGGCTTAGCGTGTAGACAACCCTCGCATTCTTTGTCAGGTCTGCGCTCCGGTGCTTGTCCTTCCTTGACCTCAAAAGAAGACAAAGGGCTAAAATAAAAATCATTTTAGCCCTTTGTCAAGAGGCTTTTTAAAGTTTGCGTTTAGGCCCAGGTTTTCACTTTTTCATGATCTGTCACAAATAGAAGGACTTTTCCCTCGTCTAAGTGTTCTTCAAATGTTTCAGCTTCTTCTTTAGTGAATCCAATCTCTTGAATTTTATTGCGGAGCTCATCGCCCTTTTTACTAAAGATATTCCCAACAGCATGTTTAAGTCCAACTTCTCTTGGACCTATCGTATTGGCATCTGCATGACTTGCAATACGCTCTGTTCGGTCATCGTCATGGGATAGAACATAAATGTCCTCTCTTGCAACACCGAGTTCTTTTAATTGCTCTACATCTCGTTGAAGTGCTTCATCATTTGAATACTCTCTTACAACAGGTTTCATTTTATATTCCTCCTTTAACGTCTTGCGAATCTTTTACCCGTCACTTTTGTCATTAAACATTCCACCAGCACATCCATTTACTGCATGTATTTACTGTGCCTATTGACTTATTTTTGACAAAAACCTTGTAAAAACGACTAAATTTTCTGAAATATTGTGTTTATTCCTGTTGATTTGTTGTACAATTCTTATACTGGAGGCTAGAAATGAGGTAGGGCTGATGTATTATTTTTCAGCGGAGCAGCAGTTTAATGCTTGGGTTGTCAGTGATTTGGTGAAACAGCTTTTTCAAAAGTGGAATCCTGAAGAAGCAAAAGCAAAGTCGCTTACATTGTTTGCTGAACAGCACTTTCGCATCTCCATTGATTATCTCTTTTCTATCATTATGAACATTGGAGATATCGAGTCGATTGATCAAGATCCACAAGACCTGTTGTCCTCATACTTGAATATCCTTTTTCCTTTTGTGACGCGCGATATGATAAAAGCCTCCATGCAAAATGCAAATGAATATTTATTAAAAGAACGTGATGCGGACGTGTATCAGCTGTTTGGTTGTCTTCCGCCGCTCTTCTCTGTCTCTTTTCAAAAAAAGTAGTCCCATTCTTTTAGATGGTGGCTGCTTTTTTGTATGTGTTTTGAAAAGACCGTATGTTTTGAATGAAAAGAAGCATCATGTTAATGTAACTCTAGAATGCAAGTGAAAGGGAGGATTTAACATGAGTCAACAAAAGCAAATTCAATTAGCAAAACGGCCAAAAGGATTACCTACAAAAGATATTTTTCATTTTGAAACAGTTGATATACCCGTGCCGCAAGATGGCGAAGTCTTGATTCAAACGAAATATGTCTCTGTAGATCCTTATATGAGAGGACGAATGCAGGATACAAAATCCTATACACCTCCGTTCAAACTACATGAAGTGATTCAGGGTGGTGTTGTCGGAGAAGTCGTCGAGTCAACATCTCCTCAATTTGAAAAAGGTGATTTTGTCCTTGGATTCCTCGGCTGGCAGGAATATTCGACTGCCAAAGCTGAGTCTCTGACAAAAATTGATCCATCCATTGCGCCATTATCCTATTACTTAGGGATTTTGGGCATGCCTGGACAAACAGCCTATTTTGGACTTCTTGCGATTGGCCAGCCAAAAGAAGGCGAGACGGTTGTCATTTCTGGAGCCGCAGGTGCCGTTGGTTCCGTTGTTGGACAGATTGCTAAAATCAAAGGCGCACATGTCGTCGGAATTGCCGGATCTGATGATAAACTTGCTTATTTAAAAGAGCTGGGCTTTGATGAAACCATTAATTATAAAACAACAAATGATTTAGATGATGCTATTGCAAAAGCCTGTCCAAACGGTGTCGATGTGTATTTTGACAATGTAGGCGGCGAAATCTCTGATGCAGTGATGAATCATTTGAACCGCTTTGCACGTATTCCAGTGTGCGGGGCTATTTCTTCTTATAACATTAGCGCAAGCGAGGACATTGGACCGCGTGTGCAAACAAAGCTCATTAAAACAAGCGCATTGATGCAAGGGTTTATTGTTGCCAACTACGCAGATCGTTTTGAAGAGGCGGCAAAGGATCTTGCACAATGGGTGAAAGAAGATCAACTCACTTACAAAGAAACCATTATCGAAGGCTTTGACAACATTCCTGATGCATTCATTGGACTATTCAAAGGTGAAAATGTCGGAAAACAGCTTGTCAAAATTTCATAACAAGAAAAGGACCCTGCCGTTTGGCGGGTCCTTTCAGATTGTTGACAAAGGGCTAAAATGAACTTTATTTTAGCCCTTTGTCTTCTTTTCAGCGTGATATGAAAACCCTTGAAGTCTAGGAAGGCCGAGTACTGGCGCGGAGCGAATTTCATATTCGTGAGCACCAGCACGCAGAACTGACACCGAATGCGAGGGTTTGTCTTCACGCTGAAAGGAACCTGCCGTTTGGCGGGGCCTTTTTTTATGCCTGATGAGGCGCAAGATGCAGCTGGCCTTGCTTATACACAATTTCCTCAAGCGAGATATTCAGCTTTTTCGCCATTTTTTTCAGCATCGCATGCTCTTGATGTGTGACAAGGCTGATGACAGCCCCTTCTTTCCCTGCACGGCCTGTTCTGCCTGAACGGTGGATATAGCCTTCTTCATTTGGCAGATCTGCATGAATCACGTACGGCAAATCATCAATATCGATGCCTCTTGCTGCAATATCTGTTGCTAAAAGAAGCGGGAATTCACGCTGTTCAAATGACTTCAAGATCACAGCACGTTCCGCTTTTTTCGCTTCACTATGAAGCACACCAAGGTCCACATGGTGATACGCTAATTTCTCTGCATAAATGCTTAAGTTCGTGATATCACGGACAAAAACGAGCGCGTGCATGTCCTCAAGCCGCGATAGCTTTTGCAGTAATTTCACTTTATCCCGCTGATCACATAACAGATAATAGTGACCTACCTTCTGCGCTTCTTCTTGGCTTCTGCCGATTTTCAACACCTCTGGTTCAGATGTCATTTCTTTGATTAGTTGAATCGTTTCCTCTTTCAAAGTCGCAGAAAAACAAAGGATTTGTCTTTCTTTTAATGTGGATTTAATGATCGCTTGGATCGTTTTCATATGCTCTGGCACAAGAAGCTGATCTGCTTCGTCTAACACGATCGTTTTGACTTCATGCATTTTCAGTTTCTTGATTTTGATTAATTCTTGTACGCGGCCAGGTGTGGCCACAACGATGTTCGGGTGTTTCTTTAGCTTTTCCTGCTGCTTCTTGATGTTCGCTCCGCCAATCAAGGAGACGGCTTTAATGTCTGATCCTTGTTTGAACTCTTGCACGACGTCAAAAATTTGCATCACAAGCTCTCTTGAAGGTGCCAAGATTAAGACTTGCGGGTGTTTGATATTCACATCAATTTTATTTAAAAGCGGCAGAACATACGCAAGTGTCTTCCCTGTTCCAGTTGGTGATTCTGCGATCACATCACGCTTCTTTGTAATCCACTCTGCTGTTTTTTCTTGTATAGCTGTTGGTTGCTCGAAGCCAGCCGCTTCAAAGTTCTCTTGAATAAATGGCTTTGCTTCTTTAAAAAATGCCCAAGTTTCCGTCATGTCGATCTCCTTTATCCTCATTCAATCTATCCTTAAGTATCTCAAAATCAGCTTTGAAACGCAATTTTTCATTTGATGCTTTTATCGAGCCGGACAGTTCGATATAATCATGAGAGGCACTAGCCGTTTTGAATCTATTTGAGGTGTAAAAAATGATATTATCTGTTAAAGATTTAAGCCATGGCTTTGGTGACAGAGCCATTTTCCACGAAGTCTCCTTCCGTTTATTAAAAGGCGAGCATGTCGGCTTAATCGGCGCCAACGGTGAAGGAAAGTCAACGTTTATGAATATTATTACTGGTAAGCTAGAGCCAGATGCAGGAAAAGTCGAATGGGCTAAAAATGTCCGCGTCGGCTACCTTGATCAGCATACGGTACTAGAAAAGGGAAGAACCATTCGTGAGGTCCTTCAGGATGCCTTCCATTATTTATTTTCCATGGAAGCAGCAATGAATGACATTTATGGGAAAATGGGTGAAGCTGACCCTGATGAGCTAGAAAAGCTGCTAGAAGAAGTTGGCGTCATTCAGGATGCACTGACAAACAATGATTTCTATATCATTGATTCCAAGGTAGAAGAAATTGCAAGAGGTCTTGGGTTAACGGATCTTGGGCTAGACCGTGATGTGACAGAGCTGAGCGGTGGTCAGCGTACGAAAGTGCTGCTTGCGAAATTGCTGTTAGAGAAGCCAGAAATTCTCCTTCTCGATGAGCCGACCAACTATTTGGATGAGCAGCATATTGAGTGGCTGAAGCGCTATTTACAGGAGTATGAAAATGCGTTTATCCTTATTTCACATGACATTCCGTTTTTAAACAGTGTCATTAACTTGATTTATCATGTCGAAAATCAAGAATTGACACGCTACGTCGGTGATTATGATCAATTCAAACAAGTGTACGAAGTCAAAAAGCAGCAGCTGGAAGCAGCCTATAAAAGGCAGCAGCAAGAAGTCGCTGAATTAAAGGATTTTGTCGCCAGAAACAAAGCACGTGTCAGCACAAGAAATATGGCCATGTCTCGTCAAAAGAAGCTGGATAAGATGGACATGATTGAATTGGCCGCAGAAAAGCCAAAACCAGAATTTCACTTTAAGCCTGCACGTACTTCCGGGAAATTGATTTTTGAAACGAAGGATTTAGTGATCGGTTATGACGAGCCGCTCTCTCGCCCTTTGAATCTGAAAATGGAACGCGGGCAAAAAATTGCGTTATACGGCGCAAACGGAATCGGAAAAACAACGTTGCTGAGAAGTCTTCTAGGAGAGATCACGCCAATTTCTGGTGAGGTTGAACGTGGAGAATTCCTGCATATTGGCTACTTTGAGCAGGAAGTAAAAGAGCAAAACAGCAACACCTGTATTGAAGAGGTGTGGAGCACCTTCCCTTCTTACACACAATATGAAGTGAGAGCTGCCCTTGCCAAATGCGGATTAACGACAAAACATATTGAAAGCCGCGTGTCTGTTTTAAGCGGCGGAGAGAAAGCAAAGGTTCGTCTTTGCAAGCTGATTAACGAAGAAACCAATTTACTTGTTCTCGATGAGCCGACAAACCACTTAGATGTTGATGCGAAAGAAGAATTAAAGCGCGCTTTAAAAGAATATAAAGGCAGCGTCTTATTGATTTCCCACGAACCTGAATTTTATCAAGATGTTGCAACCGAAACATGGAATTGCGAATCTTGGACGACAAAAGTATTATAACGACAAAAAAGCCTTATATCTTTTGAACAGATATAAGGTGTAGAGTGACTCTACAATTCAGATGGTTGTCTAAGGGCTAATGATAGCCCTTAGTTTTATTTTCTACGTAATTAACGACTAGAATGCGAGGGTTTGTCAATACACTTAATTGCCTTCTAATTCCTCAATCATCAGCGACAGTTCTGTCCAGCGATCCATCGCTTGTTCTAATTCTTCAGCGACGGCTTTTTGTTCATCCATCAGCTCTTGGATTTTCCCAAAATCACTGCCAGCCTCAGCGATGCTGGCTTCAAGCTGTTGGTGTTTTTCCTCTAATGTCTGTATACGGTCCTCAATCCCGTCCCATTCAAGCTGGTCTTTATAGGAAAGCTTTTTTCTCTTTTTAGGTGCGGCTTCTACTTGTTTTTCAGCAGGCTTTGTCTCTGTTCGCTTCTCTGCTTTTTCCTGCTCCATGTAATCGCTGTAAGCTCCTTGGAAATGTGAAATGCGTCCATTTCCTTCAAAGACAAGCAGGCGATTGACGACTCGGTCTAGGAAATAGCGGTCATGCGACACCGTGATGACAACGCCAGGGAACTGCTCTAAATAATCCTCTAAAATGCTGAGCGTCTCTGTATCAAGGTCGTTCGTCGGCTCATCTAAAAAGAGAACATTCGGCTCTTCCATCAAGACTTTCAATAAATACAGCCTGCGGCGCTCTCCCCCTGACAGCTTGCGTATAAAAGTCCGCTGCATGGATCTTGGGAATAAGAACCGCTCTAGCATCTGCTCTGCTGTCACGATCGCGCCATCAGATGTCTTGACGATTTCTGCTGTTTCCTTGATGTAATCAATGATGGTCAGCTCTTCATTCATTTCTTTATGATCCTGCGTGTAATAGCCAATTCGAACCGTTTGTCCAATGATCAATTGTCCGGTAGTCGGTTCAATTTTGCCCGCTAAACAATTGAGTAAAGTGGTTTTGCCCACCCCGTTCGGTCCGATCAATCCTATACGGGCGCCCGGCACGACTAAATCAGTAAACCGCTCCACAAGTGTCTGGCCAGCAAATGAAATCGACATGTCTTCTGCCTCAATGACCTGTTTTCCAAGGCGGTGCGAGCCGATAGCAAAATCAAGCTCACCTTTTGCATCGAGCCCTTTTTGATCCTTCAGCTCTTCTACTCTGCCGATGCGTGCTTTTTGCTTCGTCGTTCTTGCTTTTGCCCCTCTTCTGAGCCATGCAAGTTCTCGTCTAAGCAGGTTTTGACGTTTCGTTTCTTTTACCTGAGCTTCTGCTTCTCGTTCCGCTCTTTTTTCTAAAAAGACTTCATAATTTCCTTTATACGTATAGAGCTGCCCTTGATTTAATTCATAAATCCGATTGGCGACGCGGTTTAAGAAATAACGATCATGCGTCACCAGGATGACAGCACCGCTGTATTGACTTAAGTATCCTTCGAGCCATTCAATTGTTGCATTATCTAGATGGTTAGTCGGCTCATCTAAAATCAGCAAACCCGCAGGCTGTATTAAATTTTTAGCAATCGCGACACGCTTTTTCTGGCCGCCTGATAATGCATGAACAAAGCGGCTCACATCTTTGACCCCAAGCTTTGTCAAAATCGTTTTTGCCGAAAGGTTCGCATCCCATGCGTCCTCCTGATCCATTCGATTTTGCATGCGCATCAGCGCTTCTTGTTTTGCCTCATTTTGCGGATCATGCTCTAAATCGGCGAGCGCCTGTTCATAGGCCTTCATCGTTTGAATGATTGGTGCCGTTCCAGAAAATATATATTCGAGAATCGTTTCATTTCCGCTCATTTCAGGATCTTGCTCGAGAAATTCGATATCAAGTGTCCCTGCTTTCGTGATGTCACCCTCCTCAAACGATTCAAGTCCTGCAATCACCTTTAGGAGCGTTGACTTCCCTGTTCCATTTGGTCCAATTAACCCGATCCGTTCCTTTGGTTCTATATGAAAAGAAATATGATCAAACAGCGTTTTTTCGCCATAGGTTTTATATAATCCTTCAACATTCAATAAACTCATTTTTATCAGCCCTTACATAGATTCTTCCTTTATTTTAAATCAGCCAGTACAAGAAAACTAGTTTTAAAAAAACCCGCTGCTGAAAAGAATGTTTCCTTTCGATGCTCGATACACTATGAAGAGGTGATCTAAAGATGATAACCATTAGCTTATGTATGATTGTGAAAAATGAAGAGGAGGTTTTAGCGGACTGTCTTTCTTCTGTTCAAGACATTGTAGATGAGATGATCATCGTTGATACGGGATCATCAGACCGAACGAAGGAAATTGCTCACTCCTTTTCAGCACAGGTGCTGGATTTTGAATGGGTCCAGCACTTTGCAAAAGCACGCAATTTCGCTTTTTCACATGCAACAAAAGAATATATCTTCTGGCTGGATGCTGACGATGTCCTGCTTGAAGAAGACCGAAAAAAACTTCTTCACCTCAAGCAGACACTTGATCCCGCGGTGGATGCCGTCTCTATGTTTTATCACGTTGGATTTGATGAGGACGGCCGGGTGAATTTTAAATATAGAAGAAACCGGCTCGTGAAGCGTGCCTTGAACTTTCAGTGGTACGGGGCCGTGCATGAGTTTCTCCAAGTGTATGGCAACATCTTTCCGGCCGATATAGCCGTCACGCATCAAAAGCGGAAGAAAACAATCGCTGGTGAGCCTGGACGCAACCTGCGAATTTATGAAGACATGCTTGCAAAAGGAGAGGATATGACGCCTCGTGATCTCTTTTACTTTGCCAATGAATTAAGAGATCACCAGCAGCATGTCAGGGCGATTCGTTTTTACCATGAATTTTTAGCCACAAAACAGTGCTGGATTGAGGATGAAATTCGCACATGCCAATATTTAGCTGACTGCTATTATGCGGTAGGTTTCGAGGAAGCGGCCTTATCCTCATTATTACGCTCCTTCTTATATGATCAGCCCCGCCCAGAATTTTGCTGCCGGATCGGGGATCATTTAAAAACGCAAAATAAACATCAAGCCGCGATCTTTTGGTATGAGCAGGCGCTGAAGGCTCCTGAAAATGATACAGCCTTCACACTCACACAATATAAAACGTGGTACCCTCACCTCCAGCTTTGCTATTGTTATGATCAGCTCGGCGATTTCGATCAAGCCAAAAAACATCACCTTGCCTCCTCGGCACATTATCCGACCCATCCGAGTGTGCTGTACAACGAAAAAATATTTACTGAACAGACATAGATCGTCTGTCACCACATCCGCCTGCCATATGCCGGCGGATGTCTCTTTTTTACACAATGTTTCGTTTGTGACGTTTAATACTTTAGTGATTTAAAGCGTTTTTCAACCAATTGACTAAATTGTCATTTCCGCATATACTAACATTCGTCTTACGAATAGATTTATCCATTAGGAGGTTAACATGAGTTCTTTATTTCGAAAAAAGTCTCTCGACCAGCTCATGCTTGAAAGTCAAACGAAGCGGCTCAGTCGTTCTTTGAATACGTTTGATTTAATCTTGCTTGGCATCGGCTGTGTGGTCGGGACTGGAATCTTTGTCATTACGGGGGTTGCTGCTGCGAAAGATGCGGGACCTGCGATTATTATATCTTTTATCTTGGCTGCGATCGCATGCGCCCTTGCTGCTTTTTGCTACGCGGAATTCTCCTCGTCCATTCCTGTGTCAGGAAGCGTCTATACGTATTCTTACGCAACACTTGGTGAATTCCTCGCCTTCTTAATGGGCTGGGATCTCATGCTTGAGTATGTTGTCGCGCTCTCTGCTGTCGCAAGTGGATGGTCGTCCTATTTTCAATCACTGCTCAGTGGATTCGGCCTGCACATACCGAAGGCTTTATCGGCTGCCCCTGGAGCCACTGATGGCGCCGTCTTTAACCTTCCAGGCGCGCTCATTATTTTACTCATTACCTTTATTGTCTCAAGAGGCGTAAAAGAAAGCACGAAGCTGAATAACATCATCGTGCTGATCAAAATTGCCATTGTCCTTCTCTTTATCATTTCAGGCTTCGCTTACGTCAAACCGGAAAACTGGACACCCTTTATGCCAATGGGCTTTCATGGCGTGATCGCAGGGGCAGCAACTGTCTTTTTTGCTTACCTTGGATTTGATGCGATCGCCAATGCATCAGAAGAAGTCAAAAATCCACAAAAAGCGATGCCAATTGGAATCATCGGTGCGCTAGGTGTTTGTACCATTTTATACATCGGCGTTTCATTTGTCTTAACAGGCATGGTTCACTATACGAAACTGAATGTCAGTGACCCTGTCGCTTTTGCTCTTCAAGTCGTTGGCCTTAATAGTGTGGCTGGTATCATATCCGCCGGTGCGATTATCGGGATTACGACGGTTTTAATCGCCTTGGTGTATGCGCAGGTTCGCTTAACCTTTGCGATGAGCCGCGATGGGCTTATGCCAAAGATTTTTTCAAAGGTTCATCCGAAATCGAAAACACCCGTTGCCAACACTTGGCTGACAGGAGCTGTGGCAGCTTGTATTGTAGGATTTGTAAACTTATCGACGCTCGCTAATTTAGTCAGCATCGGTACACTTGCAGCCTTTACCGTGATCTCTATTGCCGTCATCGTATTACGAAAGAAACATCCGAATATGAAGACAGCCTTTAAAGTACCATTTGTGCCTGTTCTTCCAATTATTAGTGCTATCATTTGTATGGTACTGGCTGCCACACTTAAATGGGCGACATGGCGAGCATTCCTCATCTGGGTGGCCATTGGTGTCGTTGTCTATTTCACCTATGCAAGACGAAAAAGCCATCTCAATCAAACACATTAAAAAAGAGACACGGGGATTGGGACTGACCCCCGTTTTTGAGACAGGGATCAAAACACCTTTATACAGCCAATTGCCGATAGTTTATCGGTGATTGGTTGTTTAGTTTCGTTTGAATGCGAATGTTGTT
>NZ_JBSPZB010000030.1:0-25442 GCF_053851875.1 Bacillus sp. A015 | reverse complement strand
AACAACATTCGCATTCAAACGAAACTAAACAACCAATCACCGATAAACTATCGGCAATTGGCTGTATAAAGGTGTTTTGATCCCTGTCTCAAAAACGGGGGTCAGTCCCCTTAGCGCCACAGTGCTTTTTTTATTGGTGTATACTTGTTTCAAAGAGGATGAAAGTGGGAGATAGATATAAAGTGAACTGAATAAAATTTGTCTCTGATCAAGTGGAAGGAAAAAAAGAAAAGGCAACGAAATAGGAAGAAATGAATAAGATAGGAGACTGAGATCATGAACTTAGAAGAACAAATTAAAATCGCTGCGTCTTTACGTCAACCAACTGAAGGTTCATTACCGAGTCAATCGGAGCTGAAACCAGTCCATCCTCCTGAAGTGAACAAAATGGAATATGACATCCCAACATGTGCTGGCGAAACAAAGGTGTGGGTATTCAAACCTGTGAACGCAGCGAAACAGCCGCTTCCTGTTTTTGTGAACTTACATGGCGGCGGATTTATTCTAGGCAGCGCTGAAATGGATAACCACTGGTGTCCTGTCATAGCAGACCGAGCACAATGTATCGTCGTCAATGTTGAGTATCAGCTTGCACCCGAAAATCCTTTCCCAGCCGCTCTTCATGAATGCTACGATGTGATGAAGTGGCTGTATGAACATCCTGATGAGCTTCAAATAGATCCAAATACATTATCCATTGGCGGACATAGTGCAGGAGGAAATTTGGCAACAGCTGTTTGTCTGCTGAGTATCCAAAAAGGGAACAAACTCCCGATTGTCTATCAAGTGCTTGATTATCCGCCGCTTGATTTAGCCACTGATCCAGAGCGAAAGCCAGCATTTGAAGAAGCAATTCCAGCCGAAATGGCGAAGCTCTTTAATGCATTCTATGTACAAGAAGAAGATGCGCGCAATCCGCTCATTTCTCCGGTTTTTGCAGATAGATCATCCTTAGCACAAATGCCGCCGGCTCTTGTCATCACAGCTGAGAAAGATTCGTTAGCTGAAGAAGCCAAACAATATGCTGACAAGTTAAAAGAAGCAGGGGTAGATGTCACGTATCAGCAATTTAAAGGAGTTCCTCACGCCTTCACACATGCAGGGGATTTAGAAATTGCTGAACAGGCTTGGCATCTCATGAGTGATCAATTAAAGAAGGCGTTTGAATAAGAAATGAAGGTTGTAGCCTTTCTTTTCTGATATAGGACAAAGCACAGGCCCGCTCCCTCCTGTGCTTTTGTTGTTTCAATCGATCTTTTGCTGAAATCCTAAGAAAGAGATGTGGATGTAAAAAGGATCAGAAATCTATCCTCGTTTTCTATATAATATAAAGAAATGGCGATGTCTTAAAAAAGGAGCTAATTCAATGGAAAAAGAGAAACTACAGGTATTTTGTCTTTCTTTAAGTGGTGCAACCCATGATTATCAGCCGGAGTGGCAGGCAGATCGTTATCATATTGGTGGAAAGATGTTTGCTATGATGGGCGGAGATGCGAATCGAAAACCTGTCATCACTTTAAAATGTGACCCTCAACGTGCTGAAGAACTAAGAGAGGCGCATGAGGGGATTATTCCGGGCTATTATATGAATAAGACTCATTGGAATTCGATTTACCTTGATGCGGACATTCCATCTTCATTTGTAGAGGAGTTAATCGAACATTCCTACCAATTGGTTTTTCACAAATTAACAAAAAAATCTCAACATGACATCCTCCAACATGATGAATGAAGTGAGACAAGTTAATAAACCCTGTGATTCTCTTCAAAATTGACTAGAGCGAAGTGCTGTCGTTATAATTTAACCAGTTAGAAGACGTTAATAGGGGGATATAAATGAGCTATACAGTCATTACAGGAGCAAGTTCAGGTATTGGGTATGAGGCGGCGCTAGCCTTTGCAGCACGAGGCAAAAACCTTATTTTAGCTGCACGCCGGCTCGAGAAACTCCAAGAACTGAAGAAAGAGATTCTTGATCAATATCCCGATATCAAAGTAAACATACAGTCTGTCGATTTAACCGACATGGAGCAAGTGTATTCATTTTATGAATCATTGGCTGAATATGAGCTTGACACATTCATTAATAATGCAGGGTTCGGCCATTTTGGTTCAATAGGAGAACAGGATGTAAGAAAAATTGGAGATATGCTTCATCTGAATATCGAAGCCTTAACGATTTTATCCACTTTATTTGTTCGTGATTATGAGCAAGTAGAAGGGGCGCAGCTGATCAACATTTCTTCAAGAGCGGGCTATACAGTCGTCGGCAATGTCGGCCACAAAGTTTTACGTGAGCGCCTTTACAGAAGGACTGGCACTAGAGTTGAAACTAAGTTACAGGCGAAAATATTAGCACCTTCCGCGACGGAATCAGAATTTGCAAAGCGTTCATTAGATGTAGACCAATTTGAATATGAAGGCAATATCAAGAAATATCATACATCAAAAGAAATGGCAGCTTGTCTGCTCGAGCTTTATGATCATGAAAAAACAGTCGGTATTGTTGACGGCAAGACATTTGATTTTGAATTCAAAGATCCGATTTTTTCACATGCTGGTCCAAGTATGAAATAGAAATTACACATCACTGAGGGCAGATTTCCTCGGTGATTTTTTTATGGCATGATTGACTGTGTGGTAACCACATGGTTTAGAATGTGTACACAAGGAGGGAATCTGGTGACGTATGTAACAAGTGGAGAAGTATGTAAGCTATTAAACAACACAAAGTATACGCTTCGTCATTATATAGAACAGGATCTTGTACGCCCTGCGAAGGTCGCTCAAAATGGATACCAATTATTTGATGAAAAAGAGATTTATACCCTTTATCAAATCTTCTTCTTAAAAAAGGCGGGCTTCTCTTTAAAAGATATAAGCGAGACCTTTTCGAATGAACAAAGTATCACTCTGTCCTACCAAGAAATGCTGGATCAGGTCGAGAAGCAAATACAGGAACTAAGCGAAGTGAAACAGCGTCTGGAGCATATGCTGTCGATTCAAAACAGCCTTCACCTTAATAAAACAACCATCCAAGATCGGCCAATTCGGTATTTAAAACAGATCCCGCATCATCTTCTAAAGGGTGAAACAGAGCTGGACTTTAAACAAATCGTTCATCAAAAGGAGCTGGATCTGTCTCTTTTTGAGGAGAGATATTATGTGATCAATCTGCAAGATGACACAACAATTTCTTATTATGTATCAAATGAACATGATTATGATGTGAGACTGGATGCAGGTTCATACGCGGTCAAAAGCTTTTTAGCTGGAGATGAAGAGAAGGTCATAGAAGAAATTGAGGCTTTTCTACATGAAGTACCTTTTACACAAGAGAGTGCACAACCTTCGTCTATCATCTTATATGAGAATGTATCAGTCTCTGTCACGTACCAAAATTCACAGTTGAACAGGGAGCGGGGAATAGAAGATGAAAAAAAGGATTTGGCTGATCATCGCTACAGCGGCATTCATTTTTATTGCAGCATTTGTATTTTATGAAAACAGCTTTGCTATGAATGAAAAGGAAGTCGTCATGGAGACAGAAAATGGGGCATTATCAGGTATCGTGACCACGCCTAAGAAAGCGCCAATCAAAGGAGTTGTGCTTTTTGTACACGGGGATGGTCCACAAAATGCCACATATGACGGAGGATACAGACCCTTAATGGAACGCTTTGCAAAGCAAGGCTATGCGTCTATCTCCTGGGATAAGCCCGGGGTGGGTCAATCAGAAGGAAACTGGCTCCATCAATCCATGGAGGATCGTGCAAAAGAAGTAGACAATGTGATCAAATGGGCGAAAAAAGAGCCTGATCTTCAATCAAAACAAATCATCTTATGGGGAGCAAGCCAAGCGGGCTGGGTGATCCCAAAAGTAATGGCAGATCGAACAGATATCACAGCCTCCATCCTTGTCGGACCTGCTGTCAATTGGATGAGACAGGGAAGGTACTATACAATTCAAACATTAAAAGAAGCGGATGCATCTAAAGAACAAATTCAAAAAACACTCAAAAAAGAAGATGAGCAAAACAAATTATTAGTAGAAGGCGCAGCATTTCGCACATATCAAAAGAAAACGGACGTTCAAGAGATGACAAAAGATCGATTTGAATTCATTAAAAAGAACATGAAAGCCGATGCCACTTCAGATATCAAGCGCATCCAAACACCGACCTATTTGGTTTTGGCGCAGAATGATCGAAATGTAGATTCTGCTGAAACAAAAAGGATCTACGAAAAAGAAGTAGCACCTAAATGGTTGCATGTTCAAACAATTAGAGGCGTAGAGCATTCAATGCTGAATCCGCTCATTCATCATTCAAATACCCTGATCACATTAGCAGCGATCGCCGCACCGAAAGACTTCCTGCTTAGCCAAGCGTACTTGGATCACTGTGAAAACATACTAGAGCAGCTAAAAACACCTTTGCATTAGGTGTTTTTTTCATGCTTTTTGTTAGAAGTGAAAGAGTACATTTGAAATTTAAAACCACTCAGGATAAAACCTGAATGGTTTTTGATGTTATGCAAATTAAAAAATTTTAAATGTCGTTAAAATCTAAGCCTAAATTCTTTTTCATTTGAAGTACTAAATAATCTCTTTTTAAAAATTTACCGTTTCGAACCTCCGGAGAAAAGATTTTAGGATTGAATAATTCTATCCCGTTTTCAATCCACTGTTTTCTCCAAATGCCATGAGATTTTTCAACAATTTCTTTATCTGTTAACCCTTCATGGTCAAATTCATCACAATCAAAATCATCCACACCAAATTCAAAACCACAACATGGACAAATTTCGTTACTACCTGCGAAATCCGAATAGTAGGGTCTTTCCTCTAATTCATTATAGCCACAAATTAAACAAATGTTTTTATTCATTTCTACTGATCCTTCCAATAGTTAATTCCTCTTTTAGGTTTGAAAAAAGTGATAATGACATCTTTCCCTTTTTGTTTTTCAACAGATAAAAATTCATTGGTTTTTTTATTATATTTATAATAACGGTGTTTACCATTAAATTTTTTCTTGCTTTTCTTTTCTAAAACATTTTTGCTTTTAGCTTTTCCTAATAGTGTACGTGCTTTATTCAGATACTCAGATTTGGTAATGTTACCAAATTCTTTTTTGTGTTTCTTATAATGATAATCTAAACGTGACATACTCACTTTTTTAACTGCTTTTGAAGCAGAGGTTTTCTTACCGTGTTTTTTAACTGCGTTTTTTACACTGGCCTTACCAAATTTTTTTATAGCTTGATTAATTCCAACACGAGCAATGTAAATAGCTACAACTACTAAAGGATACCATGAAGCTTGAATTTGTGAGTCACTTACTGTATATTCTTCGCCAGTTTCAATGTCTACTAATAACAGATGAGGATCGTTTGCTTTAGCAACATCAATATCTGCGATTTCAAAATTATATTTTACAGTCTCTTTCATGTCTTCATCAACTATTTCAGCTTCAATCATTGATAATTGATTTAAATCTTGAGATAAAATCACTTTACTATTTATCAATAAATTTTCGTTTTCAACACTTACTTCAAGTTCTAGTTCATCATTTGTATTTTTAATTACCTCTGTACTAAGCAATTTATCTGTGTTTTGTAAAGTGGTAATATCATTTGCATTAATTTCATCTTCATGTTCAATCGAATTCGTAGTCGCATTTGAGATGCTAGGTCCAATAATCGAAAATATCATCACTAAACTTATTAATTTAATAATATTCTTAAACATCATAAACTCCTAATTTTTATTTAATAATAGTCCATAACCATAGGTTGAATCTCTTTCGACATTTTTAATCACTTGAGTTTTTTGTTTTAACCTGTGAAGAATATCTTTAAATGATAGCGAAAAATCATCTGGTATTATCTTCGAAATATACCCTGTAGCGTTAGCTGTAGCAAAAGAAGTGCCACTTAAAACTTTAACTTCAGCCAACTTTTTTATTTTCACTGTTTCTACATCTACACCAAGAGAAACAAAATCAATCTTTCCTTTAGCTGCAAGTTTATATATCTTATTTTTAGAATCAACAGCAGAAATAGAAATTACATTATTATAATGGGCAGGATAATCACTTTTTAAACCAAATTTATTACCTGCAGCAGCTACAATTAAAATATTATGACTAACCACTTCATCAATCTTTTTCTTTAGTTTTATATTATTCTCAGAAAGACCAAAACTCATATTAATGAGATTCACTTTATTTTCAATACACCAATCTAATGCCTTAATTAAAGTTTCTATGTTTGTGTTCCCATTCTCGTCTAAAATATTTCCATCATAAAAATCTATGTTCTCATTATTTTTACTAATAATGTCGGTAATAGCAGAACCATGACCTAAAGAATCTAACACTTCCCTTTTATTATCAAAGCGCTTTTTAACAGAAACATCAACATGATTTATGTCAATACCGCTATCAAGAACCGCTATTTTAATGTTGTGATTACTTTTAGATATGTAAATGAGAACAATGATAGTTATTATAAACAAAAAAAGAAAAATAAACTTTATTTTCATATTTCCTCCTCTCTAGTAAATTGTACATGTGAATTTTTTTTTCGCTATATCTAAATAAGGATATTAAGGTAAATTTAAGGTTATATAGTATATTTTTTATAACTTAACTTCTATTATAAAGTATTTCATCGGAAATATAGAGTTTTTTCCATCAATTGGTTCTATAACTTTTGCCTCATGCTGATGAATGAAGGAATGTTATAAAGTAAACCCTATAGAAAGAGATATAGCCATGAATCCATCAAATGAAGAAAAGAGATGATCCGATGAACATGACAAAATGGTTAGGTGCTGTCCTTCTTTCTGTTTTATTACTAGCGACAGCAGCTTGTGCAAACACGAGCACTCAAGAGAATAATCAAAGCAAACAAGAAAGCACATCCAATGAAACAAAAGAAAAAACGACTGCCATTGAGACAGGGAACAAGTCGTTATCTAATATTAAGGTACTGGCGACAGGTGGGACCATTGCAGGTGCTTCAGATAGTGATACTGATACGACGGGATATAAATCTGGTTCACTAGGTATCGATAAAGTCATTGCCTCCGTTCCTCAGCTGAAGGATATTGCAAACGTTACGGGTGAGCAGGTAGCGAATGTTGGCAGTGAAAATGTTGATAACGCTCTTCTTTTAAAATTAGCCAAACGAGTCAATCACCTTTTAAATGATGACAAAGTAGACGGCATTGTGGTTACACATGGAACAGATACTCTTGAAGAGACTGCTTATTTTTTACATTTGGTTGTGAAAAGTGATAAGCCCGTTGTGGTTGTTGGCTCAATGAGGCCAGCATCAGCAATTAGTGCGGATGGGCCGCTTAACTTGTATCATGCTGTCAAAATTGCATCCACAAAAGAAGCAAAGGGCAAAGGTGTGATGGTCACATTAAATGACCGAATTGCATCGGCCCGATTTATTACAAAGACGAACACCACCACTACAGATTCCTTCAAGTCACTTGAGCAAGGCTACATAGGAGAAATTGCTGGTGAAGTGGTCTCTTTTTATACCGAATCGACAAGAAAACATACGACTGAAAGTGAATTTGATGTATCAAAAATAAAAGAATTGCCACAAGTTGATATCTTATACGGCTATCAAAATGATCAAAAATATGTGTATGATGCAGCGGTAAAAGCAGGGGCGAAAGGCATTGTTGTGGCCGCACCCGGAAATGGCACGATGTCCACTGAAGCGATTAAAGGGGCAACAGATGCTGTGAAAAAAGACGTGGTCATCGTGAGATCAAGCCGCGCAGGAAATGGAATTGTTACACATGAAAAGATGGATGATGAACATCACTTTGTTTCTTCTGATTCATTAAATCCATCAAAAGCGCGGATTCTGCTCATGCTGGCTCTAACGAAAACAAAAGATCCAGAAAAAGTGCAATCTTTTTATGAACAGTATTAACTAGAAGACCCGAAGTATCGGCTTTCAGCGTGTAGACAAACCCTCGCATTCGCCCGCAGGTCTGCGTGCCGGTGCTCACGAATGTCAAATTCGCTCCGCTCCGGTACTCGTCCTTCCTAGACTGCAAAGGTTTTCTATCACGCTGAAAAGAAGACAAAGGGCTAAAATAAAGATCATTTTAGCCCTTTGTCAACAATCTGAGACCCGAAGTATCGGGTCTTTTTTTCGCACATTTAACACCGAAACATCCACTTTTTCAACAATAATGGGCAAAGAATACTTCCCATGACCCCCGCACATTCATAAAACGCGGTTGGTTTGAATATTTGAACAGATAGTAGGCCAAGGTAGCAATGAACAGGTCATAAATGAAAAACAAGGATAAGTCTTTTTTAGTGATGGCACAAATGACCGTTTTGTTTGTTTTCACATGAACCACTCCTCATGAAGTCGATGACTTTTTCATTGTATTATGAACAATATCCATTTATAATAAAAAAATAAACCAACTGGTCGGTTTTATTTTGTCCGCATGAAGAAATGCAGAGTAGAAGGGATTGTTAACAGATGACAAGTACACAAAGCGGGGCTGAAAAGAGTGAGAAGACGAAGCAAAAAATTGTCACCGCTTCACGTGATTTATTTGCGAAAAAAGGATATTCAGAAACATCCGTGCGAGATATTTTAGAGGCTGCTGAGATTAGTAAAGGCAATCTCTATCATCATTTTAAAGGAAAAGAGTTTTTGTTCCTTCATATCATGGAAGAGGATCATCGCTTTATGATGGAGACGTGGCATGAGGAGAAACAAACGCTGCATCGAGCCATAGATAAGCTCACAGGATTTGCAGAGTTGCTGAGTCAAATGGGGATTAACTATCCTTTAATGAGAGCAAGCGAGGAATTTTGTGCAAGTGCATTTACATCAGATGAAGTCATGGAACGGCTGAATAAAATTGATGTGGACTTTGATGATGTGATGAGAGACATCTTGCTTGAAGGAAACGAAGATGGCAGCTGGTCGATCCAGCATGTGGAGTCAAAAGTGAAAATATTACTTTCCGTTTTTTACGGATTAGACGTGTTATATAAAAATGACACGATGAAGCAGAAGAAAGAGTTACAAAAAGAGGCGATCTCATTGTTTATTCACGGAATCAACCATCATGAGTAACAAATGAGTCAGTGAAGGAGAAACAAACATCATGCAAAAATCGATTCGTGAGCAAAAAGCTGTACTCATTATTTTATTAAGTAATATATTTATTGCGTTTTTAGGCATCGGCCTCATTATTCCTGTCATGCCGCTATTTATGAATGTGATGCACCTAACAGGCAGTACGATGGGATACCTTGTGGCTGCGTTTGCTGTTGCGCAGCTCATTGCATCACCTGTTGCAGGAAGATGGGTAGACCGCTACGGCAGAAAGATTATGATTGTGTCAGGGCTGTTTCTATTCGCTTTATCAGAACTCGTCTTTGGCTTAGGGACACATGTGTATGTTCTTTACTTTGCGAGGGTTCTAGGCGGCATTAGTGCGGCGTTTATCATGCCGGCTGTCACCGCCTATGTCGCAGATATCACGACCGTTCAGGAAAGATCAAAGGCGATGGGATATGTATCTGCGGCCATTAGTACCGGCTTCATCATTGGACCGGGAATTGGCGGGTTTATTGCAGAATACGGCGTTCGTCTGCCATTTTTCTTTGCAGCAGGCATTGCGTTTATTGCCGTCATTTCGTCTATGTTTATGCTGAAGGAGCCATTAACAAAAGAAGAGCGAGCGAAGCAAATGGAACAAGTAACGGAATCTACCTTCTTTAAAGATTTGAAAAAATCCATTCACCCAAGCTATCTCATCGCCTTCATCATTGTGTTTGTGCTGGCGTTTGGACTATCCGCATACGAAACGGTCTTTAGCTTGTTTACAAATCATAAGTTTGGTTTTGGACCGAAAGATATTGCGATTATCATTACCGTCAGCTCGATTGTGGCGGTCATCATCCAAGTGCTTGTCTTCGGTAAATTGGTGAATGCTCTTGGGGAAAAAAGAGTCATCCAGTTATGCTTAATCGTCGGGGCGATCTTAGCTTTCGTGTCGACTGTCGTTTCAGGGTTTATGGTCGTACTAATCGTCACGTGTGTCATTTTCCTTGCGTTTGATTTATTACGGCCAGCATTAACGACATTCTTATCTAAAATCGCTGGCAATCAGCAAGGGTTTGTCGCAGGGATGAACTCCACTTACACAAGCCTTGGCACGATTTTCGGACCAGCGCTTGGCGGCATTCTATTCGATCAAAATATTCATTTCCCATTTTTATTCGCAGGTGTTGTCTTATTTCTTGGATTAGGCTTAACCCTTATTTGGAAGGGGAACGCGGCGGAAGAGGCAGCCGCAGAATAACGAAATGAAGCAGAAAGACACATAAGAGACCTTTCAATTAAGGTCTCTTCAGCGTGTAGACAAACCCTCGCATTCGTTGTCAGGTCTGCGTGCCGGTGCTCACGAATGTCAAATTCGCTCCGCTCCGGTACTCGTCCTTCCTAGACTTCAAAGGTTTTCTATCACGATGAGTTGTGGCTTCAGGTGATTCAATGCCTGTGCCATTTTTTTATTTTGATGCAGAAGAATTCTATTTGTTGCAAAGAGTTACTGCATGCCCACAGCTTTTTTATCTAGCATGCGGCATTATTATGTAGCAGGCAAGGCAGAAGCAGAGCTTTCATTATTGGCTCACACCTGAATGAGATACAAAGACATGCGTATTCTTTTCCATCGACATTTCCTCATCTGCCTGCTCCTCATCAGGGGTATATGGTGAAGCGCACGAATGAACAGGTGATCACTGCAAGCAGGGCGTTCTCTCATAGCTATTACGAAACATATTGGGGAGAAACGGCTCGCTTTCTATCAAAAGGAATTGGGGTTGCCATCTTACATGGGGAGCAAGTGGTCAGTGAATGTATCTCCATTTTTTCAAGTGAAGATCGTGTGGAGTTAGATATTTGGACAGATGAAGCCTATAGAGGAAAAGGGTTGGCATTGTTAGCAGGTCAGCACCTGTCTAGAAAATGGCAGGACGCCGCATTGGGATTGCGATGTCCATCACCTAGCTTCGACCAAACTGGCAGAGAGGCTAGGCTTTCAGTGGACAAAAACCTATCGATTGTTTTATGGCTCATGATGAGAAGGTTTTGAGATACCAAGCATCCATCGCAGAATGCTCTGAGCCTTCTATCGGCTCAGAAAGAAGAGAAAAGCCATATCGTTGATAAAGACCGGTGGCTGCTGTTAATTCACTACGGGTTTCTAAATAACAGGCTTCGTAGGTTGTAGAGGCATATCGCAGCGCCGTATCCATCAGTTTTTTGCCCGCACCTTTTCCTTGTGCCTTTGGACTTAAATAAAGCTTTTGTAATTCACATACTCCATTTGTAAAAGGGGCAATGCCTACGCCGCCCACAATGTCACCATGCTCTTCAGCAATCCAATAGGCTGCATGAGTCAATGACTGATAGTATTCGAAAAGCTGATCAAGGTGTGGATCTGTGTAGGCTGTACCTTCAATCGCAAGATTCGCTGATTCTAGTGACTGGCGAATAATGGCCGCGATATACGGATTGTCTTTTTGTTGAATGGGTCTAATGTTCATTGGGAGAACCTCCATTGTCATAGGATAAAAAAGAGAAAGGAGTTGATGCAACATGTTCTGGCTGCAAACCGCCATTTTTACAATCCTTGTGCTTTGTCTCTCGTGGTGGGCAGGGAAAAGACGCAGATACCGCCATGCTGGGTGATTCTTCCTATATGTATCACCCTGTTTGGATTGATCTTATTGATCAGTAGTTTCTTCATTGGCAGATGGGAAGGGACGGCGCTCAGTATATCAAGCGTCTCTATTATTCTAGCTTCAATGATTTGTTTGATCATCGTCACAGGGATTCAATTTTTTCAAAAAGATGACCCTTCTTAAGCAGGGGTATCTCCATTGTTGATTTGATCGTATTCTTCACGCAGAATGCCCATGATGATGACATCTGAATAAGTACCATTGAAACAGAGCGCTTGACGTCTTTTTCCTTCATATTGAAATCCGGCTTTCTCATAGCTGCGAAAAGCTCTTGGATTATGAGAAAAGACTTCAAGCTCAAGACGGTTGAGTTCTAATGTGTCAAAGGCGAATGCTTGTACCATCCGAACAGCCTCAGTACCATAGCCTTTTTGAAAATGTTCTGGGCCATGAAGCGCAATCCGAAAGCTTGCAGTACGGTTCATCGGGTCAATATCCACAATCGCCGCATCCCCAATCATTTCTTTCGTGTCAAGCAGACAAATAGCGAAATCTCGTCTGCTGTCATCCTGCAGAAAGCGGGTATAGGCTGATCGAATTTCTTCTAGTGTGAACGTTTTGCGTGTGCCAGTCATATAAAGTGTTTCTTCATGCTGGCATCCTCTTTGAATACCGGGATAATCGTGCTCTTCAATTGGTCTCAAAAATAAACGAGTCATGACTGATCACCCTCCTCTATATATCGAGAGATTTCAATTAAATTCATATCAGGATCACGGATATAAACGGATTCAATCGGACCTAATGTACCAGTGCGCCTGACTGGCCCCTCTTCGATTGGAACGACCTGCTTTCGAAGGTGCAGCAGCAAACTGTCCATATCTAAATCGGTGATAAAGCATAAATCAGCAGATCCAGGAAGGGGATGAGCAGCTTTTGGTTCGAATTCATGACCGGCTTCATGAAGGTTGATCTTTTGTAAACCAAAACGAAGAGCTTTACGGCCTTCTCCAAAAGTCTCTTCCTTCATCCCTAATACGTTTGTATAAAAGCGAATGGTTTCCTCCATATGTTGTACAGTCAACACGATATGATCAAGTCGTCGTATCATCAGTCTCTCCTCCAAGTATGATCATTGATTGAACTGTTTCTATTATATCATCACCTGAAGAGGATACCTTATTTAATCACGGTTTTATAACTCCAGCTTTCTAAGAACATTTCCTTTCCGCGCAATACTCTTTCATCAAACTCCACCCACCCATTTTTCCGGTAGAACTGACGATTGGCCTCGCTGTGTGTAATCAGCGCAAACAGTCCGCCTCCTTGTCGAGCGATAAAGGGGAAGAGACATTGCTTTAACATGCGGCTTCCGAGTTTTTTCCCTTGCTGGTTTTTTGCGACGACAAGCGCTTCTAGATACCAATAAGGTTTCTTTAAGGAAAAACACGCTTTTTTTGCCTCCTTTAAAATATGGAACACATGCTGAATGGCCGATATGCCGCCTGTAAAGAGCAGCTTTAACCCACCTAACAAAATATAATCCATGATGCCTGGTTCAGGAAGATGGGGGTGTTTTAAAAGGGCAGCAGACACAATTTGCTCGTTCTCAACCCCGACAAAACAGATTTGATGCTGAAAATACACTTTTGTGTTGATCAAATGCAGCTGACGGGCGAAAGCAGACCGCTTTGAAACCCTTTCACATAACAAATCAAAAAATGTATAATCCTGAAACGAATCATATAACAACTCTGCCACTTGAGGCAGTTCATCCTCTCTAGCCATTCTAAATTGAAACATCAGTAGGTCCTCCCTTTTTGAACAGATATAGATTAGTGAACATATGTCGATTATAATGAAGAGAAAATCATACGAACATCGGCAATAGCTGATCTCTTGTACAAAAATAGACAACTGGGGCCAAATTGTTCAAAAACGGAGGGCCGTCTCATGAAGGATAGACGAACAATCAAAACAAAAAAGGCGATCAGGGAAAGCTTTCTTGAGCTTTTAAAGGAAAAAGAGGTGCAGCAGATTACAGTATCAGAGCTATCAAGAAAAGCGGATTTAGGGAGAGGTACCTTTTATTTGCATTATCATGATGTGTTTGATTTATATGAACAGCTTGAGAAAGAACTATTCGATCAGCTTGGCGGATTATATGATGAAACCTTTCCGAGTCAGGATCCGCTTGATATGCTTTCCTTTTTAAACAAAACCACAGAGTATTTGAAAGAGAATCAATATATGCTGACGTTATTTGTTAAACCCAATGGTCCAACGACGAATCAATTTAAAGCGTTTTTTAAAGGAAAAATCATGAAAGAGTGGCAGCTTGACCAGCGTCATATTACGGAGAATGAACAGATTGAGGCTTCTTTTGTCGTGTCTGGTGTCGTTGGTGTACTTGAAGAATGGATTCATGAAGACATGACAGTCGATGCCGGCAAGCTCGCACACAAATTGTACGAGCTTCTCGTCAAGGTGGAACAGGAATCGTAAGAAGTGAGAAAGCAATGTATCCTTTCTCTTTCCTTTCTGCTACAATCAGAATGTATGTTCTATTTGGGAGTAGGGAGTGATGAGATTGAGTGAAAAAAGGAAGCTGCTTTTTTATGGGGCGATGAGTATCGATGGTTATTTAGCGAGAGAGGATCACCGTCTCGATTGGCTAATCGGAACAGAGGGCGAAGAGGAAACGAGATATGATGACTTTTATGCGTCAGTCGATACGCTCATCATGGGGCGTAAGACATATGAGCAGGTTCTTAAGCTCTCACCTGATGAATTTCCTTATGAAGAAAAGACCTGCTATATCGTTTCACGCACTTTACAAGATAGTCATAAAGGAACACACATCATTCGCGAAGATCTCTTATCATTTATCACAAGCTTAAAAAATGAAAAAGGCCAACATATCTGGATTGTAGGCGGCGGGGAACTGCTTCAGCCTTTATTAAAAGCAAGATTGGTCGATGAGCTTTTTCTTCAAATCGTACCTGTCATGATTGGAAAAGGAATTCCTCTTTTCCTTCCAACGGATCAGGAATCTAGATTTTCATTACAAGAAGTACAACAATATCAACAAATTGCTGAAATGCATTTTGTCTTAAAAGAAGATCGAAAAGACCACTGAACCGTGGTCTTTTTTCGATGAAACAAACACGTTGACAAGAAAATACCCTAGTGTTAGGATAAATTCATCCTAGTTTTAGGATTTCTTGAAAAAGGAGTATTTGCCATGGTGCAGCATGAACATGAATTAGATTTAAGGCTATTCCGCGTGTGGTTGAAAGCCTATCAAGCCCTTTTTACAAATATCCAAAAAGACATTGAACGTTATGATATCGGTTTTGAAAATTTTCAGATCCTTGAATTGCTCTATAGTAAGGGGCCGCATCCCGTCCAAAAAATTAGTGACATCTTATCAATCCCAAGTGGAAGTATTACATATGTCGTGAACAAGCTAGAAAAACAAGAACTGGTTAAAAGGCAATGTGCGCCATCTGATAAGCGTGTATTCCATGTGCGGCTTACGAATAAAGGAAAGCAATTGTTTGACGACATTTTTCCTAAACATACAGATGTCATTTCACAAAATCTGTCCTTTATTGAAAAAGAAGAAAAAGAGCAGCTCATCGAATTGCTAAAGAAAATTGGTTTAGGTGCAGAACAACTTCGCGAAAAGGAGAAACAAGATGACACTCAGCTTTGATACATTGGTACGTGAAAGGCGATCAGCATCAAATTTTTTGCCGAATATCTCGATTTCGAGAGAAGAGCTTAACAGCATATTTGAAGAGGTCAAGATGGCACCATCTGCTTTTAACTTACAGCATACACAATATGTCGTCGTCCAAACAGAAGGTCTCAAAGAACAAGTAAGAGAAATCGCATTTGGACAATATAAAGTGCATTCCGCTTCAGCAGCTATCATTGTGCTGGGAGACCCGAACGCTTATGAGCAAGCAGGAAACATATATGAAGGCTTAAAAATGCTAGGCATTTTAAACGCACAGCAATATGAAGAAATGGTTAGAGAGACGATGAGTTTTTATGAGCAGAGAGGGGCGGTTTTTCAGAAGGAAGAGGCGATCCGCAATGCTTCATTATCTGCCATGCTGTTTATGCTCGCCGCCAAAAACAAAGGCTGGGATACCTGCCCAATGATTGGTTTTGACCCTGAAGCAATGAAAAAGGTTCTGAACATCGAGTCGGATTTGGTTCCTGTGTTAATGATCACACTCGGAAAAGAAAAAGTAGAAAGCAGACAAGCGAGAGGCTACCGAAAGCCTGTCTCTGAATTTGTGACATATTTATAAGATAGGGGGTTCCATCCATGGAACTAGGAATTAGTACATTTGTAGAAACAACACCTGATTTTCAAACAGGAAAAACAGTCAGTCACGCACAGCGTATTCGAGAAGTAGTAGAAGAAATTATTTTAGCAGACCAAGTAGGTCTTGATGTATTTGGAGTAGGTGAGCATCACCGTGAAGATTTTGCCGCATCGAATCCAGCGGTCGTATTAGCGGCTGCGGCAACGCAAACAAAGAATATTCGTCTGACGAGTGCAGTGACAGTCCTTTCATCGGCAGATCCTGTTCGTGTATTTCAGGATTTTGCTACATTAGATGGACTATCTAACGGACGTGCAGAGATCATGGCAGGCCGTGGATCATTTATTGAGTCATTCCCGCTCTTTGGCTATGACTTAGATGATTATGAAGAATTATTTGAAGAAAAACTAGATTTACTCCTGAAATTACAGCAGTCAGAGCGTGTGACGTGGAGCGGAAAGCATCGTCCAGCCATTCAAGATGTTGGGGTATATCCAAGACCTGTTCAAGATCCACTTCCAATCTGGATTGGCAGCGGGGGGAACCGTGAATCCGTCGTACGTGCTGGATTATTGGGGTTACCGCTTGTACTCGCGATCATTGGTGGCAGTCCTAGACAGTTCGCACCGCTCGTTCAGCTATACAAGCAAGCGGCTGTACATGCTGGACATGACCCGGAGAAATTAACTGTGGCGTCACATTCGCATGGATTTGTTGCAGAAGAAACAGAGCTGGCAGCAGATCAATTCTTCCCTTCCACACAGCATGTCATGAATACATTAGCGAGAGAGCGGGGCTGGGGACCTTACACACGTTCTACGTTCGATGCAGCGAGAACATTAGAAGGCGCACTGTATGTGGGAGATCCAGATGCAGTAGCTGAGAAAGTGATTCACCTGCGAAAAAATGTTGGGATCACACGATTTATGCTTCATGTACCAGTTGGTTCAATGCCGCATGATCAAGTGCTAAAAGCCATTGAGTTATTTGGAAAAGAAGTGGCTCCTAAAGTAAGAGAAGAGGTTGCTCGCTGGGAAGCAGAGCAAGAATAAATAAAAAGGTCGATCAAGTGAATAGGCTTGATCGACCCTTTCTTATGCTTAAGGGTCAATGACACATGGTTTCACTGTAGGGCATGAGGCAGCAGAAGCAAGTGGTGTAGTCGTCAAGGTGAAGAGGAAAACAAGTTGAAAACAGATGAGCCATTTTTTCATGAAATCACCTCCGTCGTCAATTGTTTCACTAGAATGAGATAAGGAGAAAATCATAGAAGTATGTAAATCTCTCTATCCAGCATAAGACAATCATATCATAATTTTCGAAAAAATGAAAAAATAACTTACTAAAGTTCTAAATTATGGTAAAGTTAATATGTTCAACAAAAAAAGGGAGGGATTTTTTTATGAAAAAGGTCATATCTTCTGTTTTGGTTGGAGCAATTGTTTTAACGGGTGCTTGGGTCACAACTGCTCCGGTGGAAGCAAAGGAAAAAGCAAACAGTGAAATAACGGTTCAAGCAAGTCGAACTGTTTCAGAAACGAGAACATATACGACGTCAAACATCCCATCAAGTATTACATATGCAAAGGATGGCTGGGTCGGTATTTTATATCAATCTTCCATTGAAGAATTAGGCTTAGGAAAATACAGAGTCACATTTACTGGAACTGTTGTGAGAGATCCAGGGTTTCATTAAATAAAACGTAAAGCTGACAGATGGACAAGCCTGTCAGCTTTTTTAATGGGGATAATAAAGAATCATTTGCATCCGTACCATCTGTTCCCCTGATTGCTTATACTCATGGGCACGGTCAGCTTTAAAGCGAATTGAGTCGCCAGCTTTTAATATGTATTGTTCATCACCGATAGATACATCAAGCGCTCCCTCAAAAACGGTGATCAATTCCTCTGTTCCTCCAATGTGTTCATTCGCACGTAACGACCCGCCAGGATCAATTTCTACCTGGTACACTTCGAATTTCCCCCGATCATCAAAGGGAAAAGTCGTATACACACGATATCTTCCATCGTCCTCAGTTAAAACCTGCCCGTCCTCTTTACGTACCACCTTGATTTCAGGCTGCGGTGCGTAGATGAGCTCACTAAAAGACACCTTTAATCCATTGGCGATTTTCCACAAAGTCGTGATGGTAGGTGTTGATTCTCCTCTTTCGATTTGTCCAATCATTGTTTTGCTCACACCAGTTAATTCTGCCATCTTTTCGAGGCTTAACTTTTTTTGATCTCTAAGCTGCCTCACATTTTTAGAAATAATCGATTGTACGTCTTCCATGAAAAAAGCTCCTTTCTGTATTTACTTTATAAAGACCAAAAGGTACAATAAAACGTAATATACGTGATGAAGTAAATATAGTCTAAATAACGTATAAAAGGGAGGCGGCAACTTGATTCTTTCTATGTTGATCTATGCTTTTGTCACCAGCTTCACCCCCGGGCCAAACAACATCATGGCCATGGTCTTTACGAATAAATATGGGGTCAAGAAAACATTTCGATTTTGTTTAGGTGTTGGTATCGGGTTTTTCGTCATTTTGTGTTTGAGTTGTTTCTTCAATATCATTCTATATCAAGTCATGCCGAAAATAGGCTGGGTCATGGCTTTCATCGGAGCTGGGTACATGATCTATTTAGCCGTCAAAATCATGAAAAGTAAAGGCGGCGATGACGAAACACTTGACCGCTATAATGATTTTATCCCAGGCATGCTGCTGCAATTTATCAACCCGAAAGCGCTTTTGTATGGGTTAACGGTGATTTCAACATTTGTTTTGCCAAATGGACAGTCCAGCGTGCAGTACATGTTATGGACGCTGATTCTTGCACTCATTGGATTTTTAGGCACGTTCAGCTGGAGTCTGTTCGGCTCTTTATTCAAGCGTTTCTTGACTGTTTATCAGCGGCCGTTCCAGTTTGTCATGGGGCTGCTCCTGATATACAGTGCTATTTCGATGATATGGGGCTATGTCATGTAAGCGGTCAGGAGACCGGCCGCTGCCTGCCCATCACAACAGTATCATCATACAGTCCGTCTGCCAGTCGTTTATCGTTTTTTAATACCCCTTCAATCTCAAAGCCATGGTGTTCATATAACCGAATGGCTTTGAGATTGGTCTCCAGCACGTGAAGTGAAATCTTTTGAATGTCCTGCTTATCTGCCCAGTCGATAGAAGCGGCTAAAAGCTCTTTGCCGATGTGATAGCCCCAAGCATCCTTCTGTACAGCGACACCAAACGTCACTTTGTGAGCAAAGCGCTTGAGTGAATACCCTTCGCATCTTGAAAAGCCTACAATCTCTCCTTCGATGTCAGCGACCAAAAATAAATGACGGCTTTGCTTGGAATCCTTTTGAATGAAAGCTTCAAATCCTTTTTCATCTAGAAAGGCTTCGCCTGGTTCACGGTCTAAATATTCTGTTTCACCATCGATTTTCAGTCTGAGAGCAGACAACCGTTTGGCATCTGCTAACGCTGCAGATCGAATACGATAGGTCAAATCACGAACTGTGAATATGTTTTCAGATAGGATCATTGAACAGAGCACCAACCCTTCATTCCTTTATGTCTATCATACCTGAAACGGGTACATAGCACACTCAGATGTTTTATCTTTCAAAAAGGCTAAATGAAAAGTATCAAACGTGGAGGTGGAACAAATGAGTGAAGAAAAAGAACATATGGATAAAGCGAAAGGAAAAACAAATCAAGTCAAAGGTCAAGTGAAAGAAAAGCTTGGTGAAGCAACAGATCATCAAAACCTGAAAGCAGAAGGAAAAAAGGATCAAGCAAAAGGGAAGCTTCAAGATAAAAAAGGTGACGTGAAAAATAAACGAAACCATTAGCTTTCCGAAAGGTGTGCGAACCATTTGCAGTTTGCCTCATGTCTCCATGATCACATTCCTTTCATCAATCAAATGAATAGATATGCTTTTTCTTTTAGAAAAACCATCTGGCAGTACCCATCAGCATGACCCCAATCAGAACAGTGAGTGACAAGCTTTTTGTCCAAATAGCGATCAGCACAGTCGGAACCAAGACCGCAAGATACATCCAATGAACGGTAACGCCTGTTGTTGTATGTATGAAAAGATGCTCTGCAATCAACGCAGTAAATAGACAAATTGAGATAAACGATAACCACTTGAGTACGACTTCAGGCAGCTGGATACTCCGTACAAATAAAAATGGAACGACCCTTGGAATAACTGTCACAATCATACAACCAAGAATCAGCCATATCATAAAGCTGCTGATCATTTATCTGTCACCACCCCAATGGTTGCGACAATCACGGTTGCTAACAGAACTGCCACGTGCGAAGGAACAAAATGAAGCAGAATAAACATCGCAACTACTATATACAAAACAAGCGACAAGCGATGGGTTAACTTATTTTTTGGCACAGTTTGCAAAGAAAGGATCAAGAGCGCAGCAAACATGGCAGATAGGGCAAAATCAAGACCAAGCGCTTCAGGGTTTGAGATCCAATGTCCAAAAATGCCGCCAAGTGTACAGGCAGCAATCCAGCACAAATAAGCTGTTAAGTTCAGTCCATGCATCCAGCGGTTGTTCAGTTTTCCTTGCTGCGCTAATTTGTTCATCGCTACGCCAAAGGATTCGTCAGTCAGCAAAAGACCAAATCCGATATTTTGCTTCAAAGAGTAGCGGGTAAAGTGAGGGGCGAGCGTAAGACTGAGCAATAAATGCCGCAGATTCACAATAAATGTGGTGAAAATAATAGCGGAAAGGGGACTCCCTGTTACAAGCAGTGCACAGATGATAAACTGCGAAGCACCTGCGTAAATAAAAATAGATAAGAGCGCAATGTCCCATATACTTAACTGCGCGCTAATTCCGACAATTCCGAAGGCAAACCCAATACTGATATAACCGAGCAGGGTTGGTACACAATCTTTCACTCCCTCGAGAAACGGTTCGTGTCCCGCGCTGGGAATATGTTTCCTAGCTTCAATATCCAACGACCTCTACTCCTTTTCTGCGTGACCATCCATAGTTTTACTTACTATATGAAAACGAATTCAGCATGTCAATCCCTATTGATCTTCTATTATATGAAGAAAGATGGCGACAAAAAAGGATTGAAGTAAACCATAATTTGTTATAAAGTAATCAGAAAATAAAAACAATTGAGGTGACGACAATGCAATGGAAGCCTTTGTTTGAACATGATGTACCAAATACTCTCCGTCCATAACGGAGAGTGATCTCCGTTTGTGGATATGGCGATGAATATATCCAGTAACGGAGGGAAAAGGATGAATGAAAAATATATAGGTGCTCTTTACTTAGCAATTGCTGCAAGTATTTGGGGCGGCATGTACGTTGTTGTAAAAGTAACAGTAGCGGTTGTTCCGCCACTTGAACTCGTATGGATGAGATATGCAGTAGCAGGAGTCGTTTTGGTGTTCACCATATGGCGATTGGGTTATTCTTTTCGATTAGATAAAAAAGACATCCCACTCATTGCAGCGATTGGGCTGATTGGAAATGTTCTTTCGATTGTGACCCAAGAAATTGGCACGATGTACACATCTGCCCAAATGGGGGCGGTCATCACGTCTGCAACGCCTGCCTTTATGGTGCTTTTCGCGTTCTTTCTATTAAAAGAATCATTCACTGTTAGAAAGTGTGTCTCTATCCTGCTTGCTACAGTAGGTGTATGGCTCATGATTGGACCAGTCGCAGTGCAAACAGATGAATTTGTTGGCGGTCTCTCATTGGTCATTGCTGCTTTAACATGGGCGCTTATGTCTGTTCTGCTTAAACGGGTTCCAGGAAAGTACCCTCAGGTGGTCACAACAACATATGCGATTATCATTGCATTCATTGTATTAACACCGTCTGTTCTATTTCGCTTACCTCATTTAGATGTGGGGCAGATGGCAAGGCCTGAAATTTGGGGCGGTATTCTCTATCTTGGCATCATCTCGACAGCCCTTGCGTTCTTTTTATGGAATAGAGGGCTTCAGCTCATGGATGCCTCAAGCGGTGGCCTGTTCTTCTTCTTTCAGCCTATCGTAGGCGCAGCTCTTGGCTGGCTGCTATTGGGAGAAGAGATGGGGGTGCGCTCTTTCATTGGGATTCTATGTATCTTTGCAGGTGTCTATACTGTGCTGCGTCAAAAGGAATAAGATCAGATGTCCCTTGGAAAAGGGGCATCTTCTTGACAATGAACAGGATGAGAAATGAATAGTGGATGGAGGTGGACAGGATGATACAGTATCCTCATTTGCAAAAAGGACAGACGATTGGCGTCACAGCCCCTTCCTCAGGTGTACAGTCATCTTTGCATGAGATGTTTCAGCAGTCATGCGAGCGGATGAAAAAAAGAGGCTATGATGTCATATGTGGAGAGACGGTATGGCAGCAGGAAAAGGCAAAGTCAGCCCCTGCCACAGAACGAGCAAACGAGCTCCAGAACATGATGACATGTGATGAAATTGACCACATCATTCCGCCGTGGGGCGGACAGCTACTTATTGAAGTGCTAGAGCATCTTGATTTCTCAGCGATGCAAAAAAAGTGGATTCTTGGTTACTCGGATACGAGTGTACTCCTTTTGGCATTCACATTAAAAACTGGCATTGCCACAGCGCATGGGGCGAACTTTGTGGATCTTCGAGGAGAGGAGCTTGATCAGACGACTGCCATGTGGGAAAAAGTGCTCGCCACAACAGGGGAGATGAACATTACCCAGTTTTCTTCATATATGTATCAAAAGGAATGGCAGTATGATAACCCGAGTAAACATGTCTTTCATTTAACAGAGCCAACCGTATGGTGTACGGTTAATCCACACGAGACGACGGTGAAGGGAAGACTGCTGGGTGGTTGCATTGATGTCATACGTCATTTAGCAGGAACACCTTTTGGAGATGTGAAGGCTTTTCAAGAAACATTCCTTAAAGGTGAACCGATTCTATGGTATTTCGAAAACTGCGCATTAAATGCTGCGAGCATGAAGAGATCTCTTGTGCAATTAAAATTAGCAGGGTGGTTTGATGACTGCTCTGGGATCATGTTCGGCCGGAGCGCAGTGGATGTGCCTGTGGAAGGATATGAGTATACTGATCTATATGAAGAATTACACAAGGAATTACAAATCCCGATTGTTTACGATATGGATTGTGGACATGTTCCGCCGCAAATGACCCTCATCAATGGAGCGTACGCAGAAGTACAGATTCAAGACGAAGGCAAGGCAGTTCTGAAGCAAACCTTTTTACCATAAGAAAAGGAAAGGGCGGACCCTTTCCTTCATAGAAGACATTACATCCCTTTAGTTTCTTCACCTGCTTTTGGAACTTCCCATGCAGACTCACGGAATACTTTTTCCCATTTAGATACGACAATACATGCAACTGCATGCCCTGGTACATTCACGCCAGTTCGTGCCATATCCATAATTCTGTCAACACCGGCGATAATGGCGACACCTTCCGCTGGAAGACCTACTGCGTGGGCCGTTGCCAAAAGAACGACGAGTGAACCGGATGGCACAGCTGCAATGCCTTTACTTGTTAATACAAGGACAAGCATCATGAGGAGCTGCTGTGATAGACTCATGTCGACGCCAAACGCTTGTGCGAGAAACACACAGGAAACGGATAAATATAAACTTGACCCATCACAATTCAGAGAAAGACCAGAAGGGATCACGAAGGAAACGATTCTTTTTGGACAGCCGTATTTCTCCATCCGTGACATGAGTTGAGGAAGGACAGTTTCTGTACTTGTAGTGGAAAAAGCAACTAAGAACAAATCCCAAATCATTTTTAATACTTCGAAGTAGTTAAAACGGAAGATCAGTGCGACAAGAGGGAACAAGACAAATAGAATAATGAATAATCCTAAGAATACAGTCCCGACAAGCTTCATCATTGGGATTAATAAAACGATGCCATATTGGCCGACAGAAGCAGCCATTAATGCAAGAACCCCAATAGGTGCTGTCACCATCACCATTTGCGTCAGCTTAAACATAATTTGTGCCACTGATTCAAAGAAGGTTAGAACAGGAGCGGATGCTTTACCGATGCCGCTTGCGGCTACACCAAATAAAATAGCGAAGAAAATGACAGCAAGTAAATCATTCTGAGCCATGACATCGACGATATTGGTTGGAATGATATCTAATACCATTTGCTTAAAGTCAACGACTTTCTGAGTATAGCCATCTAATTCCCCAATATCTTTCTTAGCTAATTTAGAGAAATCAAGTCCAACGCCGGGCTTTAGGACATTAGCCAATAATAGACCGATCCCAAGAACGATGGTTGTGATGACCTCAAACCAAATGATCGTCTTTAATCCGAGGCTTCCCATTTTCTTCATGCCGCCGCTGCCAGCCGCACCGATCACAATAGTAGAGAAAACGATAGGAACAACGATCATTTTAATCAATCTAATGAAGCCATCACCAATTGGCCGCAGTGCCATTCCGAAGTCAGGGAAGAAATGGCCGATAAGAGCTCCTATCACCAAAGCGATCATGATTTGAAAAGCGACGAACTTTTTCATCATCTCCTACCTCCTTTAAATGCTTAAAAATATTAAGAATTTTCCAATAAATAAAAATTCTAGGCTGTCATGTTTTGTCCTCCTTTGGATTTAGAAAGATTTTATTTAAGAATGATTGAGATTATGAAAGAAGAGAAGAAAAATAGGGCTATCGCATCTCTATTTATCTAAGAAAAAATCACTTCTTAAAAAACATTAAATTTTTTCACAAAAATGTATTGACCCATTTATATGATCCATGGTATATTTTTATTCGTCGCTGATGACGCATTTGAAACACAGACGTTCAAACGCATGTGACAAACAAATTTCAAAAAGATGTTGACTTAATAAAAATGATATGTTAAGATAATTAAGTCGCCTGATTAAGCGCCCGTAGCTCAATTGGATAGAGCGTTTGACTACGGATCAAAAGGTTAGGGGTTCGACTCCTCTCGGGCGCGCCAATACAAACCACGCGGGTGTAGTTTAGTGGTAAAACCTCAGCCTTCCAAGCTGATGTCGTGAGTTCGATTCTCATCACCCGCTCCATTTTGAAAAAATGATCTTTGAAAACTAAACAAGACAAAACGTACCTGTTAATTCGAGTTTTTATAAAAAAATCTATGATACATCATAGGTAGTCAGTCAAGCTGACGAGGCAGGAAGGATCACATACTAAGTTCGCTGCATCATGTAGCAACGCATGTGTGATATGCATCCTGCATACCTCGGAGAGTTTGATCCTGGCTCAGGACGAACGCTGGCGGCGTGCCTAATACATGCAAGTCGAGCGGACAGAAGGG
>NZ_JBSPZB010000029.1:0-27465 GCF_053851875.1 Bacillus sp. A015 | reverse complement strand
TCTTCACGATCAATATTGATCTCCTCATGAAGCTGATTTTGATAACTTCTCGTCTCTACTCGAACGATTTTCTTTTCAAGTTTTTTCTTATTAGCGTTCGCTTTTACATGAGTTGAATCAATGAAGGCAATAGAAGGGTCAACGAGTCCTTTTTTCATCGCTTCTCTTAAGATTCGATAAAAAATTTGTTCAAATAAATCTGTATCGTGGAAGCGTCTCACATAGTTTTTACCGAAGGTAGAAAAGTGCGGAATTTTCTCAGAAAACCCATACCCAATAAACCAACGATAAGCAACGTTGGTTTCGATTTCTTTAATGGTTTGACGCATAGAGCGAATGCCAAATAGATATTGAATCAAGACCATTTTAACGAGAACAACGGGATCAACACTTGGTCTACCATTGTCAGAACTATAATGATCTTTGACAAGATCATAAACGAAGTCAAAATCAATGGCTTGTTCAATTTTTCGCACAAGATGATCTTCAGGTACTAATTCATCTAAAGCCACTACTTCTAATTGATTTCTTCTTTCTTCTTCACGTTTTGATAACATGTTCATCCCCCACAGAATTGTGTTATTACCCTTATTATACAAAAAAGCTTGTAGACTTTGTCTACAAGCTGAGACATCCACACGGATGTCTTTTTTTGATTAAAAAGCCCAATTTCCATTACGGAAGATCGGTTCACGCTTCCCGTCTTTTGTGATCCCATCAATATTCATTTCTTTTGAACCAATCATGAAATCGACGTGTGTAATGCTGCTGTTGACACCAGCTGCGTCTAATTCCTCTCGTTTCATCTCTTTTCCTCCTTCGATATTAAACGCATAACCGCTGCCGATGGCAAGGTGGTTCGATGCATTTTCATCGTAAAGTGTATTGTAATAGAGGATATTCGAGTTTGAAATCGGTGAATCATCTGGTACGAGGGCAACCTCGCCTAAATAATGAGAACCTTCATCTGTTTCAACCAGTGATGTTAAGATATCTTCGCCTTCTTTAGCTTTGACATCCACAATCCGGCCATTTTCAAAGGTTAATGTGAATTCATCAATGATATTTCCGGCATAGCTGAGCGGCTTTGTACTTGAGACAGTACCGTTCACACCATCTTTTTTAGGCACGGTAAATACTTCTTCTGTCGGCATATTGGCCATGAAAGATACACCGCGCTCACTCACGCTGCCAGCACCTACCCAAATATGCTGCTCTGGGAGCTCGATCGTTAAATCTGTACCTGGTGCTGCATAGTGCAGCTTGTGGTAGTGACGCTCATTTAATACATTTACTTTTTCATTGAGTGACTCATCATGCTTTTTCCACGCATCAACAGGATCTGCTTGATCAGCACGTGCGACTTTAAAGATTTGATCCCATAATAAAGCGACAGCCTCTTCATCTGTATGGTCAGGGAAAATCTTTTTCGCCCAGTCTTTTGATGCAGCACCTACGACCGTCCAAGCGACTTTGTCAGATTGAACGTATTGACGATATGTATGAAGTGCTGAACCAGCGGCCTTTTGCTGTGCAGCGATTTTTTTCGAGTCAATGCCTCGCAGAAGGTCAGGGCTTTCTGACAAGATGGTAATAAAAGCGCCGCCGCGTTTTGCGATGGTTTCCATCATCTGTGCTTCCCATTCTGGGAATTGCTCAAAAACATCCTGTGGTGCATGTTCGTATTTTAAACGGGTGAGAACACCATCACTCCAGCGGATATGTACGTTTTTCGCCCCGCGCTCATACGCGTGTTTTGCCACAAGACGAACAAGGTCTACAGATTCCGTAAACGCAGATACGACCACTTCCTGTCCTTTTTGAACATTCACACCGACTTCAACGATGGTCTTTGCATATTGATCTAGTTGTTTTTTGAATGAATTCATAAAAAACCCTCCTTTAGTCATGTTCATCATATCAGATTTATGACCGAAAAGGAAAATGGGGATTCGCTTTGAAGCCAAAATAAAAAAGCCGCTTTCGTGCGGCTTTTTTAGCGGTTCAGTTGTTTCACAGGCTGTGCATTAGAAGGGGGCATATGTGAAAACGACAGGCTCATTCCTCCTAAAATAATACCCGTTAAAATGACTGTGACAACGACCCGTTTACCTAAATCAAGCAACATGTTCTTCCTCCTTCACGTTTATCCATTTCTCACGATATGATCGAAATGATGAAAAAAGAAGTAGAACAGGAAGATTATTTTAATGTTTTTTGCAATTTGTCGATGACTTCTAATGAACGCCCCGTTCCAATCGCTACACATTCCAGCGGATTTGCCGCAATATGAACCGGAACGACAATCTCTTGAGAGAGCCATTCTTGAATGCCATTTAAAAGAGCACCACCGCCAGTTAAAATCACGCCGCGGTCTACAATATCACCACTTAGCTCTGGAGGGCTGTCCTCTAACGTGGCACGAATCGCTTCTAAAATATGAAGAAGTGATTCTCGCAGGGCGCCTTGAATTTCATGAGAATCGAGTGTGATCGTTTTTGGGAGACCTGTGACAAGATCGCGTCCACGCACTTCTAATGACTCAGGCTCATGTTCAATGAGTCCATACCCAATTTCCATTTTCACCTGCTCGGCTGTCCGCTCTCCGATCAGTAGATTGTATTTCTTTCTGACAAACGTAATGATATCTTCATCCAGCTGATCTCCGCCAATTCGAATGGAATGACAAGAGACAACGCCGCCAAATGAAATGATCGCCACTTCGGTTGTTCCTCCGCCAATATCTACGACGACATTTGCAACAGGCTCGTCTACCGGTAGATCAGCGCCGATTGCAGCTGCGACAGGTTCTTCAATTAAATGCACATGCTTTGCCCCGCAATTTTTTACAGCGTCACTGATCGCGCGGCGCTCGACAGCTGTTGAACCAGAAGGTGTACATACAACGACGGTCGGCTTTCTAAAGGTAAATCCAATATTCTTCCCTGCTTTTTTCATAATTTGTTTGAGTAAATCTGTTGTCATATCATAATCAGCGATGACACCATCTTTCATCGGGCGTATCGCCACAATTTTCCCAGGGGTTTTTCCAATCATTTCTTTTGCTTCTGATCCGACTGCAAGTACAGTCTTTGTTTCTGTATCTACTGCCACGACGGACGGTTCATTTAAAATAATTCCCTTGTTTTTACTATAAACCAATATGTTAGCTGTTCCTAAATCAATTCCAATTTCGGCATTTTGAAACATGTTTTCACCCAATCTCTATTTTTGCTGTTTTAAACAATTTTACATTTAAAAGTTCAGAGGGCTGATGTCATTTGTGGGGGTTCGTGATGACCTTGAAATGAATCTGTAAAATTTAAGTCTCATTTTGACAAACACAATAAATTTTCCCTTTGTTTTTTCTTTTATGAAAAAAATTTTTAAGCAGGAGAAACCTTTCGTGAATCTCTTACGTCTACGATATATCAATTGGTGAATAACAGATTGATCTTGAGCTAATGAAAGAAAGAGGGAACGAAATTGAAATCTATCGGAGTCGTAAGAAAAGTAGATGAACTAGGGCGTATTGTTATGCCAATCGAATTGAGAAGAGCACTTGATATCGCAATTAAAGACAGTATGGAATTTTTTATAGATGGAGAGAAAATCGTCTTGAAAAAATATCAGCCTCAAGGTGTTTGTCTCATGACTGGTGAGATTACTTCTGAGAATCATGAATATGGAAATGGTCAAATTACATTAAGCGCTGAAGGCGCAGAACTACTGCTAAAAGAGCTGCAAGAAGCCCTTCAGCAGTAAATAAAAATAGCCTGCTCTCTTGCTTCGTGCTGAGAACAGGCTATTTTTTATGAAAAAAGTTCCTTAAAAATGCCCCATCTCCCTCAAAAAATAAGTGGAAAATGGTACAATTGACAAAGAATCTCAGGGCGGCAGGTGGAATCATTTGAACAAAACATATCAAGTGCGGATCGTGTTATCTGTTCTTGCATTTATATTAATCTTAAGCTGGGATTTCTTTTATTATCTAGGCGGATATCAAATTAATTGGCCGCTCGATCTAGTCTTTACAGTCGTTGTTTTAGCTTGTATTTGGGTCGTCTCAGGCTATGTGGACCGGTTAAATTTACTTGTGTCAGATTTAAACAAACGAGAAAAAGAAGCACACGAACTGACGGAGCGGCTGAATCGAATAACAGATAACTTGCAAGAAATCGTCTTTGAAACAAATGAAAAGGGTCAAATCATTTTTTTAAATCAAGCATGGAAACAAATGACGGGCTACGACATAGATGAATGTCTAGGCACGATGTACAATCAGTACTTTGATCAAGAAGAGCGGGTTGTCAAGCATTTGTTATCTGTGATAAAAGAGCATAAGGATGCGGGTCGAGTTGAACTGCAGCTCCTCCATAAAGAGGGAAAGAAGGTATGGGGAGACGTTCATTACAAGCTCTACTTTGATGAGCAGCACCAGTTTACTGGAGGTATTGGAACGGTTGCCGATATTACGAAACAAAAGCAGGCAAAGCTCGAGCTTGAAAAATCCAACCAGCAATTGCAAATGCAGGCGCAAAAGCTCGCCGTTGCAGGACAAATAGCCGCTGGAATTGCCCATGAAGTCAGAAATCCGCTGACATCAGTAAACGGCTTTTTACAGCTGATGAAAACACAATATCCCGAAAGAACCGATTATTTTGACATTATCTTTTCCGAAATTAAACGGATTGATTTTGTTTTAAGCGAGCTGCTTGTGTTAGCAAAGCCTCAATCGGTCAATTTTCAAGAAGTCCGGCTTCATGAGCTGTTAGAACAGGTGATTACCCTGCTAAAAACAAATGCAGTTCTTTCTAATATTGACCTCAAGCAGCCATTTAAAAAGCAGGATGCTGGGGCTATCTTAGCAGATGCCAACCAAATGAAGCAGCTGTTCATTAATTTAATCAAAAATGCCATTGAGGCGATGCCTGAAGGCGGCAGCATATACATATCAACAGAGAAAGTGATGAATGAATGGAAAATCACCATTCAAGATGAAGGGAAAGGGATGTCTGAAGAGGATATTCAGAAAATATATGACCCTTTCTTCTCAACTAAAAAAGAAGGGACAGGGCTTGGTCTGACCATCTGTGCGACGATTTTAAAAGATCATCACGGAAGAATGGAAGTATCCAGTGAGCTGGGAAAAGGCACAGCTTTTCATATTTATTTACCTGTGTGTCAAAAGAGCAGAAAGTAGCAAGGTGAGAGGACGTGATTTCATGAAGAAGAAAACTTTATTTGTATATGGGGCGCTTCTAAAACATGAAGAGCACCATGAGGCGTATATGAAAGAAAGCAGGCCATTAGCTAAATCAGCTTGGATAAATGGAAGGTTATACGATACTGGTGCAGGATACCCTGCGTGTATTCTCGCGGGAAAAAGCACAGTATATGGGGAATTGTATGAGGTGACCGCTGAAACGTTGAATAAGTTAGACGCGCTAGAGGAAGGGTATGACAAGCAGGAAATTGATGTTATGACGGATCAAGGACCAAAGGCGGCCATTGCATACACATTACCAGAGCAGATGGCATCAGGGCTGAAGGAAATTGAGAGCGGCAGCTGGAAAGAATACAGACTGTGGCAGCGTAAGCCGTCATCCTTCTATTATTTTGCCTATGGCTCCTGTATGGATGATGCAAGGTTTAAGCTAGCTAAAGTCGATCATTACTTCAAACGAATCGTCGGAGGCGGTGCACTTGACCGCTTTACAACTAGATTTACATTGGTGCGGCCTGATGGATCAAGAGCCGATATGGTAGAAGACGGCGGAGAAACAGAGGGCGTTTTGTATGAGGTGCCTTTTGATGCCATTCGTTATTTGTACAAACGAGAGGGTGTATATGAGGGCACTTATCGTCCAGCTTTTGTCGATGTCAAAATGGGGGATCAAGTATATGAGGATTGTTTAACCTTTCTCGTCCTTCAAAAGTGCGAAGAAATCGCTCCGCCAAGTCATTATCGCAGTGAAATCGAAAAAGGAGCAGACCTTTACTTAAGTGAAGCGTTCCGCAAAAAAATTCGTTCGCATATGGATTCATTAATCAAACCGTAGTAAAATGCATGGTAAGTGATATAAAAGGAGTCTGAACATGAAAAAAGAATATGCAGTCATTGGTCTTGGACGCTTTGGCGGAAGTATTTGCAAGGCGCTGAGCGAAGAAGGACTTGAAGTGATGGCCATGGATATGAATGAAGATCGAGTGAACGAATACGCTAAAATTGCGTCACATGCGGTGATTGGTGATTCGACGGATGAATCTGTTTTAAAAAACCTCGGCATTCGCAATTTTGATCATGTCATCGTCGCGATTGGAGAAAACATTCAGGCAAGTATTTTAACAACGATTATGCTGAAAGAGCTTGGCGTCAAAATGGTCACAGTGAAAGCGCAAAATGACTACCATGAAAAGGTACTCAACAAAATTGGAGCGGATCGCATAGTTCATCCGGAGCGAGACATGGGCAGGCGGATTGCGCATAAAATCATTTCCAACAACGTGCTGGATTATCTCGAGCTGTCAGATGAGTATAGCCTCATTGAAATCGTTGCAAACAGCAGACTTGCCGGGCATTCTCTTTTAGATCTTGATATTAGAGCAAGATATGGCATCAATATTGTAGCGATTAAGCGCGGGAAAGAAGTCATTGTTTCCCCGCTGGCAGATGAAATGATCCAAAAAGAAGATATCCTCATTGTTATTGGGGCAGTAGCAGATATTGGACGCTTTGAAAAACGAGAAATGCAGAACGACTATTAAACACTCCGAGGGCGGGGTGTTTTTTTATATGGTTGTGTACACGACAGACGGACTGTGAAGAGGGGGAAACAAATTGAAATAGGCCCATTTTGTTATGAATAACAGCAAAAGTGACCGCCAATATTTTTCATGCAATTATCACTATTCAGAAATAAAAATCAGTCCTTTTATATGGTTGATTTTCTCTAAATGTCATTGACTGGGCAAACAGATTCGTTTACGATAAGAAACATTATATTGTTTACTTGGAGGAGGCAGTGTCGTTGGATAAGGAGCTTTTCAGACATCAAATTGAGGTAGCTGCAAAGAGAAAAAAAGCAGCCCTAGTGATTAAACATGCGAAGGTTATGGACGTGTTTAACCAGGAATGGATAGACGCTGATGTCGCTGTTGAAAATGGAAAAATAGTAGGGATTGGAGAATACGAGGGAGAGCAGGAGCTGGATGCAGCCGGTCAAATGCTTGTACCTGGTTTTATTGATGGGCACGTTCATATCGAGTCCTCCATGGTGACCCCTGCTGAATTCTCCAAAGCTGTCGTTCCGCGCGGTGTGACAAGTGTCGTAACAGACCCGCATGAAATTGCCAATGTTTCAGGTGTAACAGGCATCCGTTTTATGCTGGAAGAAGCGAGAAAAGCTGCCTTAAATATATATTTCATGCTGCCATCCTGTGTGCCGGCTGTCAGCTTTGAACGATCAGGTGCTACGCTAAAAGCGAAAGATTTAAAGCCTCTTTATCAAGAGAAAGAGGTTCTTGGTCTTGCTGAGGTGATGGACTATGTCGGTGTAGAGCAGGCAGAAGAAGATATGCTTCAAAAACTGCTCGATGCTCAAAACGAGAATAAATTAATTGATGGCCACCTAGCAGGCTTAACGGACCGGTTAATAAACGTCTACCGGACAGCAAATGTCCAAACAGATCATGAGGTGACAACAGCTCAGGAAGCCCTTGAACGTGTAAAACGAGGCATGTATGTCATGCTGAGAGAAGGATCTGTTGCCAAAAATGTGAAAAATGTTTTACCAGCTGTCAATGAGAAAAATGCGAGACGCTTTTTCTTTTGTACCGATGATAAACATTTAGATGATCTCATGGCGCAAGGAAGTATTGATGAGCAGGTGCGTATGTCCATCAAAGAAGGATTGGATCCCTTTTTAGCGTATCAAATGGGGAGTTTACATGCAGCGGAGTGTTTTGGTCTTAGCACAAAGGGAGCGATTGCGCCAGGCTTTGACGCGGATTTTATGCTCATTTCTGACCTTCATCAAGTAGAGATCACAAGCGTATTTATTGCAGGTGAATTGGTCTCACAGCATGGAGATTACCAGCCAAGTGTTGAAAAGATCTCACCGAGTCCTGCATTATTACAATCTGTCCATGCAGTGGATGTTCAAGATAAAGATCTTACCCTGCCTATCACAGATCATCAAATGATGAATGTCATTCGCATCATTCCGAATCAGCTTGAAACGAAATTAGAACAAGTATCTCCTTCAGAAATCAATGGACAATTTACTAGTGATACAGAAAGAGATGTATTAAAAATGGTGCTTGTCGAACGTCATCAAGGTTTATCTGAGATTGGGTTAGGGATTGTCAGTGGCTTTGGCTTAAAAGAGGGAGCCATTGCAACAACTGTGGCGCATGATTCTCATAACTTAATTGCTGTTGGCACAAATGATGCCGATATGATCAAAGCCATTGAGACGTTAAAAGAAGCAGGCGGCGGATTGACCGTTGTGAGGGACGACCAGCCTCTTCATACACTTCCATTACCGATCTCTGGTTTATTATCAGATCAACCAGCACATCTAGTAAATGAAAGTCTTCATGCACTCCATGAAGCATTGAAAGAAACAGGTTTTGCCTTAGGTTTTAATCCATTTTTGACGCTATCCTTCTTGGCACTCCCAGTCATTCCTGATGTAAAAATGACGACAAAGGGATTGTTTGATGTCAGAAGCTTTCAGCATCTCCCAATTCAATCATAAAAGAATGAATGAGAAACCGCATGTATATTTGTATATATGCGGATTTTTAATGCTGGACGAAAAAAAGAGAGACACAGCCAATGGGCTTGTGTCTCTTTGTCTGATTACACTTCCATAATGATCGGTAAGATCATTGGGCGGCGTCTTGTTTTTTCATAAAGGAAAGGTGCAAGTGTGTCAGTAATTTCGTTCTTAATTTCTGACCATTGTGTTGTCTTGCGTTCCATCACTTTTTCAAGATGCTTTGAAATCAAATCCTGTGCGTCATTGATGAGGTCTCCAGATTCTCTCATGTAGACAAAGCCTCTTGAGATCAAATCAGGACCAGCAGAGATTTTGAATTCTTTCATGTCCATGCTGACGATAACAATGACAAGACCTTCTTCTGAAAGAATGCGGCGGTCTCTTAATACGATGTTTCCGATATCACCAATGCCGCTTCCGTCGATATACACGTTACCTGATGGAATTTTGCCAGCGACACTTGCTTCGTCACCTTTCAGTGCAAGAACTTCACCGTTATCCATGATAAAGCAGTTTTCCTCAGGAATTCCGCAATCATTCGCAAGTTTAATATGCGTTTTTTGCATGCGGTATTCACCGTGAATCGGCATGAAGAATTTAGGTTTAATTAAACGGAGCATCAGTTTTTGTTCTTCTTGTCCGCCGTGACCAGATGTGTGAATATTATTTAGTGAGCCATGAATAACCTCAGCGCCAGCACGATAAAGCTGGTTGATGGTACGACTTACGCTAATATTGTTACCTGGGATCGGTGAAGATGAGAAGACAACTGTGTCTCCAGGATTAATGGAAATCTGGCGGTGAGTACCGTTCGCAATACGAGAAAGAGCTGCCATCGGTTCACCCTGGCTGCCAGTACAAAGAATGGTAACTTTGTTTGCTGGAAGACGGTTGATTTCATTATGTTCAATGAACGTGTTTTTTGGACATTTAATATAGCCAAGATCTTGTCCAATATCAATTGCAGACTCCATACTGCGCCCAAATACAGCGACTTTTCGGCCGTTGGCAACAGCGGACTCAATGACTTGCTGTAGTCTGTGAATGTTTGAAGCAAACGTTGCAAAGATAATACGTCCATCTACTTTTCTAAAGATGTCATCAATGCTTTCACCTACGCGTCTTTCAGACATCGTAAATTCTGGGATTTCACTGTTTGTACTGTCAGATAGAAGACAAAGGACGCCTTCTTTACCGATCTCAGCCATTTTCGTCAAATTGGCAGGCTCGCCAACAGGGGTAAAGTCAAACTTGAAATCACCTGTATGTACGATGTTGCCAGGAGGTGTCTTCACGACAATTCCGTAAGAATCTGGAATACTGTGCGTTGTTCTAAAGAAAGACACAGCTGTTTTTCTAAATTTAATGGTATCTTCTTCTTCAAAAATGTGAAGCTTCGTCTGTCTCAAGAGACCATGCTCTTCCAATTTATTACGAAGTAGGCCGATTGCGAGTTTGCCTCCGTAAACTGGAATATTCACTTGCTTGAGAAGGTAAGGGATACCGCCGATGTGGTCTTCATGTCCGTGAGTGATGAATAGACCTTTGATTTTATCTTCGTTTTTAACTAAGTACGTATAGTCAGGGATGACGTAATCAATTCCGAGAAGCTCATCTTCAGGGAACTTAATACCAGCATCAATTAAAATGATTTCATCTTGAAATTGAACGCCATACGTGTTTTTACCGATCTCGCCTAATCCGCCGAGCGCAAAAACTGCCGCCTGATCGTTTTTAACAAATTTCATTCCTCTCATAGCTCCAATACTTTAAAATTTTCACTTTCTCGTTCATAGTCTAAAAAAGCACCGTCTACAGCCTGAATGAATTCAATATTGTAGTTATGTTTTTTCAACTTATCGCGTACGTCTCTTTCAGAAACCGCTTCAACGTATAGTGAATCTGTGTGTTCTCTTACAGGTACCTCAGTAGTACTTGCCTGAAAAAATACCTTATATATCATCCAAATCTCTCCTTAAATACCGTATGTTACACTCGCTTATTCTATTATATTAAAAAAACGCGCATAAGAAAAGGCTCTGAGAAAAAAGGACCTTCAGCAAATGTGCGGAAGATCCTTTTAAGCAATCGATTTTTTACGAAGCATGTCCTTCCATTGTCTTCGAATTTTCTTACGCAGACGACGAAGCATCGCGGATCGCCTCCTTTTGGGATGATGTCATTTAGGGCAGCAAGTCCGTTTTCTCTTTATACTTGTATTATATGATGTTTCCATTGAATGTTACATGGTTATATGTGGGAAATGGGTATTTTAAAAGGAATTGGTTTCGAAAGCGGAAATCTTTCTGTATGATGAAGGGGAGAGTGTGTACATAACGAGAGACAGGAGACGAGATATGAATAAAAAAGTCATCTTCTTTGATATCGACGGTACTTTATATGATCATGATAAAAAAATACCTGAATCAACGAAGCGAGCTGTTCGTTTATTAAAAGAAAAAGGACATCATCTATTCATTGCATCTGGCCGTTCGCCTTTTTTGATTCAACCTATCTTACAAGAATTAGCACTTGACTCCTTTATTGCTTATAACGGTCAGTATGTCATGTATGAGGGAGAAGTCATTTACGGCAATCCGCTCAAACAGGAGCTGATGGAGCAAATTTATGAGACAGCGGATCGTCATGATCACCCGCTTGTTTTCATGGGAGAAGAAACGATGAAGGCTTCTGTGCCGAACCATCCGTTTATCCATGAAGGAATTGGAACGTTAAAAACAGAGCACCCCGAGCATGATTTGTCTTTCTTTAAAGAAAACGACATTTATCAAATGCTGCTATTTTGTAAGGCAGAAGAGGAAGTCCAATATGAGGCGTTCCGCGAAGAAATTGATCTTGTCAGATGGCACGAGCTGTCAACAGATGTCCTGCCAAAAGGCGGATCAAAAGCCGAAGGAATTAAACGAGTCATCGAAAGACTGCCCTACGATCAAAAGGATACAGTTGCCTTTGGAGACGGTCTGAACGATAGAGAAATGATTTCATTTGTTGGAACAGGTGTTGCCATGGGAAATGCTGTGAGTGAATTAAAAACATTGGCTGATTTTGTGACAAAACCAGTAGATGAGGACGGCATATTCCATGCAGTGACCCATTTAGGCCTCATTGAAGAATAAAAAAGAAGACCCTTAGGTTGCTGGGTCTTCTTTTTATTTTATGCTCTGCCGATCGAAACAGAGTTGTCTGGCTCGGCGAATGGTTGATCCTTTTGAATATAATCATAAAACATGATGCCATTCAGGTGGTCAATTTCATGTTGAAAGACGATAGCAGGGAACCCTTTTAAGCGGATATCGATGTCCTCCCCTTCAAGCGTTGTTGCCTTGACCCTGATTTTTTCATAACGCGGGACGAATCCAGGGATGGCTTCATCAACAGATAAGCAGCCTTCTCCAGTAGCCAAATAAGCTCTTTTGACTGAATGACTGACAATACGAGGATTGAACAGGGCATAGCTGTATTGATGCCCGTCCTCATCCTCACAGTGAACAGCGATCATACGTTTACTAATATTGATTTGCGGAGCTGCTAGTCCGACGCCGGGTCTCAGTCCATATTTTTCAGCAATGTCTTCATCCTGACTATTTTTAACGAATTCGATCATGTCAGCTAATTGTTGTTTTTCTTCTTCTGTTGGCGGGAGTTCGACCGCTTCAGCTGTTTGCCTCAAGACGGGATGCCCGTCCCTTACGATATCATCCATGGTAATCACAAAACTTCACTCCTATTTCCTTTGTATGTAAAGTATATAAAATGATACACAACATATGCAATGAAATAAAGAAGACCGGCCCTATGAGACCGGTCAGAGGCTTAGACAGCCATTAGCAGCAGCCGCCGCCACCGCCGCCTAAGAATGCTGCGCCTACAATGATCAATAGGATGAAAAGGACGACGATTAAAGCGAATGTACGTCCACCACCGTATCCGTATCCACCACCATAACTTGGATAACAGCAGCCACCACCACCGTATCCATATCCGCCGTATCCACCATATCCACCATACATACTTCCATGACTATAATTAGACATATTTTTGACCTCCTTTGGAAATACACTCGGCCTCTCAGAAGTGAAGGCGAAGCGTGTAATATAAACTATGTATGAATGCACTATTTGTATAGTCATGAGCCTATAGCTTGAAAAAAATCTTTTTCACCTAAAAAGGCTAACCTCTTTCCTTGTCACAAACGCCTATAAAAATTATAGTGGTATGTGGAGATATAAAGGGGGACCTTTTGATGAAACAGAGGAAAAGAAGCATAAAAGCAGGTGCTGCTTTAGCGGGGATATGTACCCTCTTGCTTGCGGGTTGCGGAGGTCAAAGTCCGTTCAATGAGATGCAAGATGCGATGACGAAAATGAGCGAAAAAGAGGCGTCCTTTGAAAAAGAGCAAGGCGCACTGCAAAACTATGAGAAAAAAGAGCAGAAGCTGTATACGAAAATGATTCAAACGACAAAGGACCATATAAAAACAGTGTCAAGCCTTTCTGATCAGGCGTTAGCATCAGCTACGAAGCGAGAAGAACATTTAAAAACAGAAAAAGACAGCATGGATCAATCGAAAAAAGAATTGCAAACTGTAAAGGAATCTGCCGGGCGGATACAAGATGCGGCATTAAAGGATAAAGCAGATCAAACGGTGAAATCAATTGAGAAGAGATTTGCGTCGTACGATCAGCTTTACCGTGAGTATCAAAAGGCGTTGAAACAAGATCAGCATTTGTATCAAACTTTAAAGAAAAAAGACTTAGGATACGAGGAACTGAAATCCAAGCTGAAGACAGTGAATCGTTCTTACAGCAAGGTCAGAAAAGAAAGCAAGAAGTTCAATCAATATACAGACCAATTGAATGAGCATAAACAGGCTTTGTACAAAGCTGCAGATAAAGAGTCAAAAAAGAGCTGAAAAAAAACAGCTCTTTTTTTATTTTTCGACAAAAACAAACATTTGCTATTGTAGTACAGTAGCACACTCTATACTAGTACAGTTCGTGCTGTTCGTTAAACAGATTGATACAGCTCACCATAAAAAGTAAAGCGAATACATTTATTTAAATAAAGCCGTTAAATCAATTGACGGACTATTTTTCTTGTTGTAAACTATTCCTTGTTAACAGAAGTTGTATTAGTTTTTTGTGAACTATCGTTAATACAGTTAGAAGGACTCAAAAGTAAGCGATCATCCATTGTTTCGACAACAATCTTTGTGGCTATTATATACAGGAGTCATATGAGTATTTTGGGTTATCCTATATCTGTATGTATAAATGGATTCACGACAAATTGACTGTTAAAAGAAAGGAAGAGGTGACTTTAGAATGGCTGCAAAAACAAAAAAAGCAATTGTTGATAGCAAAAAGCAATTTGATGCCATCAAAAAGCAGTTTGAAACGTTTCAAATTTTAAACGAAAAAGGCGAAGTCGTAAACGAAGCGGCAATGCCGGATCTTTCAGATGACCAATTAAAAGAATTAATGCGCCGTATGGTGTTTACACGTGTATTAGATCAACGTTCAATTTCATTGAACCGTCAAGGACGTCTTGGCTTCTATGCGCCAACAGCTGGACAAGAAGCTTCTCAGCTTGCAACTCACTTTGCACTTGAGAAAGAAGATTTCATTCTTCCAGGATATCGTGATGTACCACAATTAATCTGGCATGGTCTGCCACTAACAAAAGCATTCTTGTTCTCTCGTGGACATTTTGTTGGTAACCAAATGCCTGAAGATGTGTATGCACTTTCTCCGCAAATCATTATCGGTGCACAAATCATTCAAGCTGCTGGTGTAGCTCTTGGTTTGAAAAAGCGCGGTAAAAAAGCTGTTGCAATTACTTACACAGGTGATGGCGGGGCTTCACAAGGTGATTTCTACGAAGGTATTAACTTTGCAGGGGCTTACAAAGCGCCAGCGATTTTTGTTGTCCAAAACAACAGATATGCGATCTCTACACCTGTTGAAAAGCAATCTGCTGCACAAACGATTGCACAAAAAGCTGCTGCAGCTGGTATCGTAGGCGTACAAGTTGACGGTATGGATGCATTAGCTGTATATGCAGCGACTGCTGAAGCTCGTGAGCGTGCTGTAAATGGTGAAGGTCCAACATTAATTGAAACTCTTACATTCCGTTACGGTCCGCATACAATGGCTGGTGACGATCCAACAAGATATCGTACAAAAGAAGATGAAAACGAGTGGGAGCAAAAAGATCCATTGGTACGCTACCGCAAATTCTTGGAAAACAAAGGCCTATGGTCTGAAGAAGAAGAGAATAAAGTCATCGAAGATGCAAAAGAACAAATCAAACAAGCAATCAAAGAAGCTGACGAACAGCCTAAGCAAAAAGTCACTGACTTGATTGAAAACATGTATGAAGTTAAACCATTCAACCTAGTTGAACAGCTTGAAATTTACAAACAGAAGGAGTCGAAGTAAGCCATGGCGCAAATGACAATGATTCAAGCGATCACTGATGCGTTACGCACAGAACTGAAAAATGACGAAAACGTTCTCGTTTTCGGAGAAGACGTTGGTGTAAACGGCGGCGTATTCCGTGCGACTGAAGGATTGCAAAAAGAGTTTGGTGAGGATCGCGTATTCGATACTCCACTTGCTGAATCTGGTATTGGCGGTCTTGCAATTGGCCTTGGACTACAAGAATTCCGCCCAGTAATGGAAATTCAATTCTTCGGATTCGTTTTCGAAGTATTAGATTCTGTTTCTGGACAAATGGCTCGTATGCGTTACCGTTCTGGCGGACGCTGGCATTCTCCAGTGACAATCCGTTCACCATTCGGCGGAGGGGTTCATACTCCTGAGCTTCACGCTGACAGCTTAGAAGGTCTTATCGCACAACAGCCTGGTATTAAGGTTGTCATTCCTTCAACACCTTACGATGCAAAAGGACTATTAATTTCTGCAATCCGCGACAACGATCCGGTTGTGTTCCTTGAACATATGAAACTTTATCGTTCTTTCCGTCAGGAAGTTCCTGAAGAAGAGTACACAATTGAAATCGGTAAAGCTGACGTGAAACGTGAAGGGTCTGACCTTTCAATCATCACTTACGGTGCAATGGTTCACGAATCACTTAAAGCTGCTGAAGAACTTGAAAAAGAAGGCGTTTCTGCTGAAGTAATCGACCTTCGCACAGTAAGCCCGCTTGATATTGAAACAATCATCGCTTCTGTTGAAAAAACAGGCCGTGCGATCGTTGTTCAAGAAGCACAAAAACAAGCTGGTATTGCTGCAAACGTAGTAGCTGAAATCAATGACAGAGCAATCCTTAGCTTAGAAGCACCAGTACTTCGTGTAGCTGCACCTGATACTGTATTTGCTTTCTCTCAAGCTGAAACTGTATGGCTTCCAAACCATAAAGACGTGCTTGAAACAGCTAAAAAAGTTCTTGAATTTTAATTAAATGACAGGAGGGGAAAAGAATTTATTTCTCTTCCCCTTTATCAATTACAGGATCGTGTAATGATTACACAACAAGGGTTCAACAAAATCTAGGAGGCGAAAAACAGTGGCATTTGAATTTAAACTTCCGGACATCGGAGAAGGTATCCACGAAGGTGAGATCGTTAAGTGGTTTGTAAAACCAAACGACGAAATCAATGAAGATGACGTTTTAGCAGAGGTACAAAACGATAAAGCAGTTGTAGAAATTCCTTCACCTGTTAAAGGAAAAGTATTAGAATTAAAAGTTGAAGAGGGAACAGTTGCAACTGTAGGACAAACAATCATTACGTTTGATGCACCTGGTTACGAAAATCTTCAATTTAAAGGCAACGAAGAAGAAGGCGAAGCAAAAACTGAAGCTCAAGTACAAGGTACTGCTGAAGCTGGTAACGAGCCAGAGAAGAAAGAAGTCGCACAAGAAGAAGCGGCAGCAGCAACTGGTGCAGGCGCACAAGAGCAAGTAGATGCTGATCCAAACAAGCGCGTAATTGCTATGCCATCTGTACGTAAATATGCTCGTGAAAAAGGCGTTGAAATTTACAAAGTTGCAGGTACTGGTAAAAACGGCCGCGTGCTAAAAGAAGATATCGACAGCTTCGTTAATGGTGGTTCTGCAACTCAAGAAGCAGCACCTCAAGCAGCTGAAAGTGCGAAAGAAGAAGCAGCTCCAAAAGCGGCAGCAGCTCCAGTTCTAGAAGGAGAATTCCCAGAAACTCGCGAGAAAATGAGCGGAATCCGCAAAGCGATCGCGAAAGCAATGGTGAACTCTAAGCATACAGCTCCTCACGTAACATTAATGGATGAAGTTGATGTAACAAACCTTGTTGCACATCGTAAACAATTCAAACAAGTTGCAGCTGATCAAGGAATCAAGTTAACTTACTTGCCTTACGTTGTAAAAGCTCTAACTTCTGCTTTGAAAAAGTACCCAGTACTTAACACTTCTATCGATGATAAAACAGATGAAGTTGTTCAAAAGCATTACTACAATATCGGAATTGCAGCTGATACTGAAAAAGGCTTGCTTGTTCCAGTTGTGAAAAATGCAGATCGCAAAGCGATTTTCGAAGTGTCTAACGAAATCAATGAGCTTGCAACAAAAGCACGTGATGGTAAATTGGCTCCAGCTGAAATGAAAGGTGCATCTTGCACAATCACAAACATCGGTTCTGCTGGTGGACAATGGTTTACTCCAGTCATCAACCACCCAGAAGTAGCGATCCTTGGTATTGGCCGTATCGCTGAAAAAGCGGTTGTTCGTGATGGCGAAATCGTTGCAGCTCCAGTCTTAGCTCTTTCCCTAAGCTTTGACCACCGTATGATTGACGGAGCTACTGCGCAAAATGCCCTTAACCACATCAAGCGTTTATTGAATGATCCACAATTAATTTTAATGGAGGCGTAATGTCATGGTAGTAGGAGATTTCCCAATCGAAACAGATACTCTTGTCATCGGTGCAGGTCCTGGTGGATATGTAGCTGCTATTCGTGCTGCACAGCTTGGACAAAAAGTAACAATCGTTGAAAAAGGAACGCTTGGCGGCGTATGCCTAAACGTCGGCTGTATCCCTTCAAAAGCATTAATCAATGCTGGTCATCGTTTCGAGAATGCAAAGCATTCTGAAGACATGGGTATCAAAGCTGAAAACGTAACAGTTGATTTCACAAAAGTTCAAGAGTGGAAAGCTTCTGTTGTGAGCAAATTAACAGGCGGAGTTCAAGGTCTTCTAAAAGGAAATAAAGTAGACATCGTCAAAGGTGAAGCTTATTTCGTAGACAGCAACTCTGTACGTGTAATGGATGAAAATTCAGCACAGACTTACACTTTCAAAAACGCAATTCTTGCAACTGGATCTCGTCCAATTGAATTGCCTACATTTAAATACACGGACCGCGTGATCAACTCAACTGGTGCTTTAGCGCTTAAAGAAGTACCTAAAAAGTTAGTTGTTATCGGTGGTGGATACATCGGTACCGAGCTTGGAACTGCCTATGCAAACTTTGGAACAGAAGTTGTCATCCTTGAAGGTGGAGACGAAATCCTTCCAGGTTTCGAAAAGCAAATGAGCTCTTTGGTTAAACGTAACCTGAAGAAAAAAGGAAACGTTGAAATCCACACAAACGCTCTTGCAAAAGGCGTTAAAGAAACATCTGATGGTGTCACTGTTACTTTCGAAGTAAAAGGTGAAGAAAAAACAGTTGATGCTGATTACGTACTTGTAACGGTTGGTCGTCGTCCAAACACTGATGAGCTTGGTCTTGAACAAGTTGGTGTTGAATTGACAGACCGCGGAGTTGTCAAAACTGACAAACAATGCCGTACAAGCGTATCTAATATCTATGCAATTGGTGACATCGTTGATGGACCACCACTTGCACACAAAGCTTCTTACGAAGGTAAAATTGCAGCTGAAGCCATCGCTGGAGAGCCAGCTGAAATTGATTACCTTGGTATTCCTGCTGTTGTATTCTCTGAGCCAGAACTTGCAACTGTTGGATACACTGAAGCAGAAGCTAAAGAAGAAGGAATCGAAATCGTTGCAGCGAAATTCCCATTTGCAGCTAACGGACGTGCACTTTCTCTTGACGCAACTGATGGCTTCATGAAAATGATCACTCGTAAAGAGGATGGTCTAGTCATCGGTGCACAAATTGCAGGTGTTGGCGCTTCTGATATGATTTCAGAGCTTAGCCTTGCAATTGAAGCTGGAGTGACTGCTGAAGATATCGCAATGACAATTCATGCTCACCCAACATTAGGTGAAATCACAATGGAAACGGCTGAAGTAGCAATTGGAAGCCCAATCCATATCGTGAAATAATGAACCTATAAAACCCTCTCCAAAATGGAGAGGGTTTTTTAAACCGTTTAAAAAAAGGCTGCGCAAATGTCTCCATATGAAAAAACCCTCATGAGGTGAGGGGTTTTTTCATATGGTTATCTATAAGTGCAAGGTCGAATCGTTAATTTGTATTCACGCGGTCTAATGCATGACATAAGGGTGATAAGATATCCTCTTTACTGCGGACATTCCCTTCAACCTTTACAATGACTTTTTCATCATTGACAAGTAAAATAGCCGGTAATTCATCTACTTCATTTTTCCAGCCTTTACGATCTTCTTTTACAATCATCTTTGACATTTCCTTTGGGTACTCATTTTTTAAATCGAGTACTGCATCATAATATGGACTTTCTTTATCAAGATTTTCTGCATCAGTAAAAAAGAGAATTCTTGGTTTTTGAATATGACTGACTTGGTCTGTCTGATTCGGTATGATATAAGCAAAAGAGCATGAACTAAGTACAAAGAGCATGGGGAATATAATGAGAAGTGTCCTCATAAAATTCAATCTATTCACCTCAAAATCCTTTGGGGTTATACCAACATTTTTAGGAGCCGGTTCCCTGTTAGTCACTCTAGTGTATCATGTCCTTTTTGACAATTTTCGATTGTTACTCAATTGTTACAGAATTGATATGAAGCAAAATACAATTGAAACGTTCCCTCAATATGATGATGGAAAAGCATATATTTATAAAAAACGATTAAATGTGTCATACAATTAACCGTTGACAACTTAAATGTGACATCATATTATAGAAATAAGAAATAGATTAAACGCTTTCAAACTATAAGTGAAGAAAAGGGGAATGTACGTGGGTACAATTATTTGTCAAGATTGCAATGAAACCATTGATCAATTTGAGAATGAAAAAGTGACAACGCTATATGGAACATGTGGTCACTGTCATTGCGGTGATGAAGCCTCTGAATAAATAAAAAAGCATGCAGCTCCATTTGGGGCTGCATGTTTCTTTTTTATAAAATTGGTTTTTGTTCCTTAATGACACGGATCATCTCTAGCGTTGAATCTTCAGGTCCTTGGACAGGGAGACCAATTTCAATATTTTTAAAGATATACGAGACATTTTCTTCTGTGATAATTTCGCCTGGGATAAAAATCGGAATGCCTGGCGGGTATACCATGACAAACTCTGCAATGATGCGGCCAGCCGCTTCTTTAAATGGAATCACTTCTGTTGTGGCGTAAAAGGCGTCACGCGGCGTCATTGCAAGCGATGGGATCTCAGGCAGTAACACTTCTGTCACCGCTTGTTTGCCTCCCTCACATGTAGAAGTTGCGGCAATTTCCTTCATAGCCGTTACAAGCGTATCAATCGTCTCATTAGAATCGCCAGGGGTCACGATACATAAAATGTTGTAAAGGTCAGAGAGTTCCACTTCAATTCGGTAGCTTTCTCTCAGCCATTTTTCGACATCATGGCCATTTAGCCCAAGGTCTTTAATCGAGATAATTAATTTCGTTGGGTCATAATCATAAGTAGAAGCTGAACCGAGTATTTCCTGACCAATACAGGTAATGCCGTCAATTTGATTCAGGCGGTTTCTCGCTAATTCAGACAAACGAATCGCTTCATCTGCGAGCGCCTTTCCTTCAGTGGCTAATCGCTTTCTAGCGACATCTAGTGACGCTAAGAGCAAATAAGAAGTGGATGTTGTCGTCAGCATGCTCAAAATTGATTGCACGCGGTCCTTTGAAACAAGTCCTTCCTTCATATTTAAAATAGAGCTTTGGGTGAGTGAGCCGCCGAGTTTATGGACGCTTGTTGCCGCCATGTCGGCACCTGCCTGCATCGCAGACAGCGGAAGCTCATCGTGAAAGTGAATATGCACACCGTGCGCTTCATCCACAAGGACAGGTACATTAAATGAATGGGCAATCTCTACGATCGTTTTTAAGTCAGCAGAAATGCCAAAATACGTTGGGTTAATCACAAGTAAACCTTTTGCATCTGGGTGCTCGGTCAGTGCTTTTTTGGCTGAGTCTGGTGTAATGCCGTGTGAGATACCAAGCTCTTTATCGATTTCTGGGTGAATAAAAACAGGAACTGCGCCAGAAAATACAATAGCGGACATAATTGATTTATGGACGTTACGAGGAACAATGATTTTATCTCCAGGTCCACAGACCGTCATCACCATTGTCATGATCGCGCCGCTTGTTCCTTGAATGGAGAAAAACGTATGATCAGCACTGAATGCTTCAGCAGCTAACTCTTGTGCTTCTTTTATCATTCCTCGAGGCGAATGTAAATCATCGAGAGGTTCTATATTAATGAGATCAATGCTTAATGCATTATCACCAATGAATGCTCTAAATTCAGGATCCATTCCGGCTCCTTTTTTATGGCCTGGAATGTGAAATTGGACTGGAATGGTTGCAGCGTGTTTTTTTAGTCCAGTGTATAAGGGTGTATCATGTTGTGACAATTGCTTTCCCACCTTCATCGAAATACCTGCTATTATTGTGCCAATAACGGCAGATTTCATTGCATAAAACAAAAGAATTATATTATGAACTGATCGGAATGTAAAGCATAAAATCGATCGGTTTCTGATAGATCAAGTGCTATAATGAAAGTTCAAATAAGAAATGAGTGTTAAAGTGAGGGACAAGTAAATGGAATATCAATATCCAATGGATGTCGACTGGACAACAGAGGAAAAGATTGCGGTCATTTCGTTTTTTCAAGCCGTTGAAAAAGCGTATGAAAAAGGAATTGCCAAGCAGGAATTATTAAATGGTTATAAACGATTTAAAGAGGTGGTGCCATCAAAAGCAGAGGAAAAGACGCACTCTGCGGCGTTTGAAAAAGGAAGCGGGTATTCTCCTTATCGCACAGTGAAAAGTGCTAGAGAGGCAGAAGAAACAGCGATTATACGCATGTAAAAAACGAGCCGTGATAGGCTCGTTTTTTTATACAGATTCTTTCTGTGTAAAGCGGTATAGATAAGTCAATGTGCGGAAGGCATCTTCGATTTTCGATAAAAACTCTTCATTATTCATTTGAACGACTTCTTCTCTAGGCAGCTGAATGCCGCAAAGGAGTTCGGCTTTCTTTATCGTTTGAACACGTTCAAATAGTGTTTTCAGCTGTTCAGCATCAAGCTCACTGTGACGCAGTACGTCTGGTTTCATATGATCTTTAGACCAAACGAAATCTTGCGGTATTTTCTGCTGGATGGTGTCTAGCTCTTTTTCGAATAATTGTCCATACTCACCTTTAACCGGAGATTCATAAATAAGCGCAAACCATACAAATACATGAGTTTTCCAAAGCCCAATTTGAAAATGAGGGAGCTTTTTATACCCGCGCTTACTGTTTGCAAAAGCAACCCACGTATCATTTGGTGGGTTGACTGATCTTCTCGCATGCTTTGCTACGTGTACAAACATCTCGTCTCCTGTAATAGAAGAAAGAAGCGGTGCAAAATGTTCGCCAAGTGCCTCAAGCTTTGGACGGACTCTTTCTTTTAATACGGTCATTCGTTCATCTAAACCGTCAACTGTGAATGTCTCAAAATCTTCATCTCTAAAACGTATCTCACTCATGTTATGCCTCCTGTATCTTTTCGCTGATCATATTTTATCATAGCTTCGGTCAAGCTCAAAAAAAGATGCACCATGAGGAGAAAGATTGCAGAACATGATGCAGCGTTTAAAAACATCGAATTTGTGGTACATAACAAATAGGTAAAAACACAATTTTCAGAATGTCGTTGCGGTTATGCGATCGCTTCATACGATATAAGCAAGAACCAATTCTCTTATCGATTGAATTTTTTATCAATGAAAACTGACAAGGAATGAATCATTCTCTGGAAGGGGCGTTGACCAATGAAGCAAATCGTGAAGCAGGGGTATAGACAAGGGAAGAAGAATCGCATCGCTGTGTGGAGATTAGAGGTTGATTATGAGCTTTCTACGCTTCATGAAGCCATCGAGCAAAAAGATGATATCCAAATTGAACGCAGCAAACGAAAGCTTGAGCGCCTAAGAAAAGAATGGGAGCAGCTTCAAGGGTAAAACAAGGTGAGGTAAAAACGAACCAATTCATCGGTTCGTTTTTGTATGAAGTTGCTTTTTTCTTGCTTTTACGTACATAATATCAGTATGCTAATACAAATAGGTACTACATAGAAAAGAGGTTTACAGTCTGATGACAAACTGGGTGGAAATTGACCGTCTTGCAAAGCTTTGGGTAAAAGAAGCAGGAAGCCGCATTAAAGCGTCCATGCAGGAAGGTCTATCAATTGAAACAAAATCAAATCCAAATGATCTTGTCACAAATATCGATAAAGAAACAGAGCGTTTTTTCATTGAAAAGATTCAGTCGACATTTTCAGATCATCACATTTTAGGAGAAGAGGGACAAGGGGAAGAGGTGACCTCACTGGGTGGGATTGTGTGGATCATTGATCCGATTGATGGCACAATGAACTTTGTCCATCAAAAGCGCAACTTTGCCATTTCAATTGGGATATTTGAAAATGGCGTTGGAAAAATCGGACTTATTTATGACGTGATTCATGACGAGCTATACCATGCGGTCAAAGGAGAAGGAGCCTATATGAACGATATCTTACTCCCGCCTTTAAAAGATGTAGCGATTGAAAAAGCCATTGTTGGCATAAACCCGACATGGGCGATTGAAAGCCCGCATTTTGACGCCAAACCATTTGCCCGTCTCGTACGTGATGTGAGGGGGACACGAACCATAGGGTCAGCTGCGCTTGAGCTCGCTTATATTGCAAGTGGCAGAAGTGACGCATACGTCACGTTAAGGCTTGCGCCATGGGATTATGCAGCAGGCTGCGTGCTGCTAGATGAAGTAGGGGCTGTTTACTCAAATATTCACGGAGACCGGCTTACGTTCCTAGAGAAAAACAGCATTGTTGCCGGAAATCGATCCATTTGTGAAAAGATCTTGCACGATTACATAAAAGGAAGCGAAAATAAAAGATAAAAACCATCACTTCATGAGAATGAAGTGATTCAGGCTGTCGAGAAAATCTCGACAGTTTTTTGAAGGTCTAGATACACCGTATATTGAATGTAACGAAAGCGAAAAACACCATATATCGTTTCGTGAACAGTTGAAAAGACAAAAATGAGGACTTTGTTGACACCTTGTCTTGAAAACCCCCACTTTCTCTTTAATCTGCATCACTTCATGAGAATGAAGTGATTTTTTGTGTTTTATGAAACTTTTTGGTAAGACAAATGTCTATACGAACGAGGCCTTAATTTGATGTAAAGAATTGTGTATCGATGTTTGATTTGTTTAGTGATGTATCCCTCCATTTTGAAAGGTATTTGATTTTAAATGAGTACAGTATCAAGATCATTCAATGGTGTGTTTTTGGACTGTTTGTTCTCTTTGTCACGCTTCCCCTGTGGAAAGGAAAAAAAAGTGGCTATTTATTTTATGCAGGTGTCGTACTGCGTGTGGTTCTGCTAGGTGGAATGACAATTGAAATGGTTCACCAAGTCATGGCCAGACAATATACGATTGAAACATTTGAAGTGCTGACCGATTTTATGCAATTTCTCATCTATGGTTATGTATTGCTTGCATCCCTTTATTATGTGATTTCTCTTCCTTATTTAAAAAATAAAGGCGTGTTTTTTGCTTTTGATTTATCTGTGTTACTTCTGCCTTTATGTCAAACTGTGTTTATTATTTTTGCTGAAAGCAAAATGTTCTTTAGAGGTGGAGATACTGGGCTTGTGTGGAGAGATATTATCACCGCTGCGCTCATGGTTGGCTTTGCCGCATCTCTTTTGTATCTTTTCTTCCGCTCGTTTTGGCATCAGAAGTGGAAGGAATTGCTTTTGTTCTACGGTCTGATTTTCGCTGCACTGCTTTATATATTTTCGAAGTATGAGCTTCAATCTTCATTTAAATCAATTGTGATTTTAGCGACAGCAGCAGGAAGCTTTATGACGATTTATTTGTTAAGTGCTTTATTACAAGACAAGATGAGGTTGAGACAGTGGTGCGCAGGGAGTATAGCCGTCTTTTTTCTGCTATTACTCAATCCGATCGTAAATGTCCCTCATACAATGTTCCAATTCACCAAAACGGAACTGGTAGATACTTTCTCAGAAGAATATCGCCCTTTATCTGCAACAAGTGCAAAAGAATTCGCCTCAAAGTTTGTACCAGCGGATCAGTCGTTATATTTAAAATCTAGTCACCAGCCTATCCCTTATCACTACGTGTTTGCAGGTGATCAGTATGAAGTGAATATTTCTGCGTTTACAGGCGAATTAAGCGGCTATTCCTATCGGGGGCGCATAGTGGGCAAGGATCTGACCGATAAAGAATATAGGGAAAAAACCATTGAATTTTTCGAAAGAAGCGGACGAACAATTGATCTAGATCGTATTCATGTAGCGATAAAAAAAGAAGGCGGAGAGACAAACGTTCTTCTTCTGCCAAAAATGACTCAGAATGAAAATGAGAGCTTAGCGTCTGCCACCTGGAAAAAAGAGACGCTTCAACAAGCACAATACGGGAATGCCATCTTTCAATTGAAGGATATAGACGGAATCAATTTAACAGAAACAGAGATAAACTCCACAATAAACAGCATGTATAAAAAGCTACATTTACAGCCACCTGCTTATCAAATCACAGGCGTTGATGATTTTTATTTTGATTGGCAGCATCAAGTGAAAGTGACAACAAAAGATCAATCGGAGTATCTGTTTAATGGTTCAACAAAAGAATTCATCAGATTCGAGCTGTCAAAAGCGATTCTTCATCAGAAAAAAGGAAAAATCAGCGATGAAGATTTGTTAAAGATCATAGGGGAAAAGCCAAAAGACGTGAGGAAAGAAACAGGGTCTGGTGAACACAAACAGTATACATTTGACCGAGCTTCTCAGTTACGGCAATCAGTATCTTCTTTGCCTCATACGGTATCTAATCAAGAACGTGATGAAGTCTATCAGCAAGTACTAAAAAAGTATAAACCATATACGATCTATAAAAAACAAATAAAACCAGTGAGAATGATCAACCAAGAAGGGGAAATGGACATTTCATGGCTTGTCATCATTCAAACATTCGGATCAAATGAGCGTAAAATCTATGAAGTAAATGGACGAACAAAAGAGGTGCACCGTTTTGACAGATAAAGAAAAGCAAGTCATCTTTCAAGACTTATTTGAATTGTATCAAGAAGGGGAGCTGGGAGAAGAGGCAGCCAGCTGGATGAAGAGACATGAACAGCAATTTCAGCATTCTTTCATGGGAAATGATCAGTCTTCAGCACTGACTGAGGATCAGAATGACTATAACGAGTTAAAACGTATGAAGGGGTTTATTTACTCGTTATATCTCTTTTTTATCGTCTTATTGTGGTTTTATTTTTGATGTCTAGACCAGCCGATCAAATTGAAAAAATATATGAAGAGTATTTTCAGGAAATCACCAAATATTTATATCGCCGGACAGGAAATATGGAAACGGCCAAGGATCTAGCAGGATGTATTTAGAAGGCGCTACATGGATTATCCTCTTTTAAAGGACATTCTAGTATTAAAACATGGCTTTATACCATTGCTTATCACACTTTTGTCAATGACTATCGCCGAAAAGTAAAACGGTCATTTACGGATGTAGAGGATGTTGATTACTTAGAGCAGCAGACCTTCATCACACCAGAAGACCACATAGAAACACAAGCTGACATTCAAAGGCTGTGGCATCATATCAATCAACTGAAGGATTCTTACCGGGAGGTCCTCATTTTAAGAGATATTCAGGAATTGTCATATGAAGAAGTAGCTGAAATTTTGAATTGGACTTTATCTAAAGTCAAAACAACCCTTCATCGAGCCAGATTAGAGCTGAAGCGAATGCTACATTGTGAGGAGTTCAATAAATGAGCTGTTATTTGATCGAAGAATTGTTACCACTTTATATAGAGGGGGACACGAGTGCAGAAACAAATAAAATAGTAGCCGAGCACTTACATTCCTGCGAGAGTTGCCGTCATCTTTATCAAGAAATGAAAGAGCCAATTTCTCTCATGAAGACACCGGATCCCATGCCATATTTAGATGAAAAGGAAGAAAAAAGAAAATTCGAGAAGCGCTACTATGGAAAGCTCTTATGTCGAGCGAGTATCGTGTTTAGTTTAGTGTATGTCATCATGATCATTCTATATTGGCTGAAATAAAAAACCCCATCTGGACGAACCAGGGACTGACCCCATAAGATGAGACAAATAAAAAACACCTTCAAGTTTGAAAACGGATCGTTGTTATCCGAAATAAGACGTGGAGGTGTTTTTTCTATGGGGACAAGAGTG
>NZ_JBSPZB010000028.1:0-27853 GCF_053851875.1 Bacillus sp. A015 | reverse complement strand
TAACAACATTCGCATTCAAACGAAACTAAACAACCAATCACCGATAAACTATCGGCAATTGGCTGTATAAAGGTGTTTTGATCCCTGTCTCAAAAACGGGGGTCAGTCCCCTGATGAGGACTGCTTTTTCTTTATTTCATTTCTTTTTTTAAGACTTCAAGTGCTTTTTTCATTTGCGTATCATTTTTCTTTAGCTTATCTTGGATGTTTGTCATGAGTACCGTCGTTGTATCCCCTGTGAGAATACCGTCTGCCTTCAGATCATGATCTGTTTGGAAGCTTTTCACGATAGACTGGAATGCTTGATCATACTCACCATTTGCTTTTGCTTTATAGCCAAGTGCTTGGAACATTTTTTGAGCCGCTTTGACTTCATCACCATTATCATTGAGCTGATACGTCTTTTTTGGGCTTAAATATGGCAGCTTCGCATAACTTGGCAGAGATGCTTTCACCTGTGGTTCAATTCCTTTTTTGTGAATCCAAGAACCGTTCGGTGTCAGCCACTTCGCAATGGTTAACTTGACACTAGAACCATCATTATAGCTTTGCGCATTCTGAACAGTTCCTTTACCGAACGTCTTTTCACCAACAATTTGAATGCCTGATGATTGGTGCAGAGCAGCCGCCATGATTTCAGCAGCGCTGGCTGAGCCGCCGTTTACAAGGACAACTGCCGGTTGATGGACTTTGCGTTCTTTTTCAGCCTTGTACACTTGTTTCTTCCCTTTTTCTTCAACCTGCATAATGACTTTTCCTTTATCGATAAAGTCATTACTCATTTCAATCGCTTCTGTCATAATACCGCCTGGATTATCTCTCAGGTCGATGACAAATCCTTTTGCCCCTTTTTTCTCGAGGTCATCAATCGCTTTATCTAGCTCTTTAGATGTTGTTTCAGCAAAGGACGTAATTTGGATTTCTCCTATTTTATCTTTTGTTAATTTTGCATAAACCGTTTCAAGTGGAATGGTGTCTCTTGTGATGTTCACATCTACATTGCCAACACCTTGCCGATTGAGATGCAGCTTGACATCCGTTCCTTTTTTGCCTCTGATGAGAGAGACTGCTTTGTTTACCGACATTCCTTTTGTACTTTTTCCATTCACTTTTAAAATACGATCATGAGGTTTCAAACCAGCTTTTTCAGCAGGAGAGCCTTTAATCGGCGCGACAATTAAAATTTGTCCATCCTTTTCTTCTACTTGTGCACCGATTCCTTCAAATGAGGAAGAAATGGTATTGTTAAATCCTTCGGCTTCCTCCTGATCCATATATGTAGAGTATGGATCATCAAGTGATGCAATCATTCCTTGAATCGCACCATCTACTAGTTTTTGATCATCCGTTTTTTCGTAATACTCATCTTTTACTTTCGTATAAGCAGCCATGAGTTTACTAAACTTCTCATCTCCTGAGACACTGACAGCACCTTGTTTTGTGACCACAAATGTAATCGCTGAGGAAAGTGCAGCTGTCACCAGAATGGCTATCACGAACTTGAATTGTTTTTTCAAAAAAACACCACCTTTATCTCCTTTCATTATTATCAAGGACGATTCTCCATCCGTCAACCAAAGGATCAAACTTCTATTTGAAAAGATAAGCCACTTGACTCTGCATTGCATAATCTTTAGAGAGGAATATGATAAGGAAAGAAGGGATTTCATGAGTGATTATGTAGAAATGCTTGCCTATTTTGGCGTATCGGGTGCCCATCCTGGTGGAATTGAGTTAACGAAATCGATGATTGAGCATATAAAACTGACGCCGGATGCGCGTATACTGGATGCCGGATGCGGTACGGGACAAACGGCTGCGTATTTAGGAAATTTAGGTTATCAGGTGGAGGCGATTGATACGCAACCTTTGATGATTGAAAAGGCCAACCTTCGATTCGAGCGAGAGGAACTGCCGATCCGTGCCTTGCAAGCATCCATTGAACAGCTTCCATTTCCAGATACAGCTTTCTCTCTACTGATCAGTGAATCTGTTTTAAGTTTCACCGAATTACCTGCGGCGCTTGCTGAGATTAAACGGGTGCTTTCCCCTGGAAGTCAATTGATCGCAAATGAAGCTATGTTAAAAGCACCTTTGAAACCGGAAGAGCTGGCAGTTGTTCGAGATTTTTATGGCTTCCACTCCCTCTTTTCGCTTGAAGAATGGAAAGAGCAGCTAATAGCGGCAGGCTTCCGTGACATTCGGATTCTCTCATTCGATGAACACATGGTGCAGGAGGAGCCTACAGAAATGGATTTATCTGAACAAATACCGCCTTCTCTTTACGATACACTGCAAACACACTATGACCTCATTCAAGCGCACCGGGAACATCTGAGTCACATTCTATTTGAATGTACAGTATAAAATGAGCAAAACTCCTATATGTTTTGTCCAAACTCTATGAGGTCTCTCGCATAGGATAAGAGTGAAAAGAGTTTGTCATAAGGAGGAAAAACATGGAGCGCTACTACAAGCTTTGTCAGCAGCATATGGGGAAAGTCGCTAGAATTACCGATCGTAATGGCAGAGTGCATGTTGGACGTATTGAGCGGGTGACAAACCGCAAAGTTTATATTCGTCCAGTCGGTGGGTCCCGCCAAGGCTTTGGCTTTGGTTATTACGGAGGATATTATGGCTGGGGTGCAGCTTATGGCATTGGTCTCGGATTCATTACCGGCTTCGCACTAGCAGGATTGTTCTTTTTTTAAAAGGAGAATAAAAGAAGGCCCCCCAAACAGCTGGGAGGCCTTTTATTTGTTTAGATCTTCTTCACTTTGTTCATGTACTCTTCAAATGTTAAATCGTGATCATGCATCGCTTTTGCTGCTTCTTTTCCAACATAGCGCAGGTGCCACGGCTCATATTCATATTTCGTGATGTCTTCTTTTCCTTTTGGATAACGAATGATAAAGCCATATTGATAAGCGTTTTTAGCCACCCATTTGCCATCAGGTGTTTCACCAAACTTTTCAGAGATCTCAAAGCCGGCACTCTTTGAAGAAATGTCCATTGCGAGACCTGTTTGATGTTCACTTTCGCCTGGTAAAGCTACTGCTTCTTGGGCTTTGTCTTTCCCTTTTAATTTGACCTCACTGTCAAAAATGACTTTTTGACGGTCGTAGGAGCGATAGCCAGATACAGCAGCCAGTTCGAAGTTTTCCTTTTTCGCGCCTTTGAATAACTTCTCAAGTGCTTCCGCTGCTTCTTTACGAATATATCGTTTTTCAATATCCTCTGAAAAAGAGAATTCTACTTTTGGTACTACGAGATCAGAAGGTTTATAGGTTCCTGGTAGTGCGTATTCTTTGTTGACTAATGCTAGTACATTTTCAGGATTTTGTATGGTTTTCAGCCCACTGACAACCTTGATGTCATTGAAATGTTCACTCTTTAACGTCAGCTCTTGATTAGATGAATCTGCCGTATCATTTGAGTTTTGCTGGGATGTTGAACTTGCTGTGTTTTTTTGTTCGTTAGTTTTGCTTGATTCAGAAGTACCGCTTTTTTGATCCAGCAACTGGCAGCCTGATAGTGCGGCTGTCAGACCAAGAATCGATGCGATTGAGAGTATTTTATAGCTTTTCTTCATGACATACCTTCCTTTTGCTCTTCTCAAAAAATAAAGATGCGCTACATCGTAGCACACCCTTTATCCTATTATAAAACGGAGTCTAGTGCAATTAAGATCATTTCGTCAAAAGTCGTTTGACGCTCTTCAGCAGTTGTTTCTTCTCCTGTCAGAACATGATCACTTACTGTTAGAATCGATAACGCTTTTCTACCAAATTTTGCAGCAAGCGTATAAAGAGCTGTTGTCTCCATTTCAATCGCTAGGATACCGTATTGATCCATAAGCTCAAGTGGTTTTTCATTGTAAAATTGGTCTGCTGTAAATACATTTCCGACACGAACGGCTACATTTTTTGCTTCTGCTGTGTCGTAGGCTTTCTTGAGAAGACCAAAATCAGCGCAAGGCGCGTAATCAATCGGTCCAAATGCCACACGGTTCATTTGTGAATCTGTTGAAGATGTCTGGGCTAAAATGACATCACGCACATTGACATCCTTTTTGATCGCTCCGCAAGACCCAACGCGGATTAAGTTTTGAACATCATAGCTTTGAATGAGTTCATTCACATAAATCGAAATAGATGGTACGCCCATTCCAGTGCCTTGTACAGAAACGCGCTTTCCTTTATAGGTTCCAGTAAAACCATACATTCCGCGCACTTCGTTATAGCACTCGACATCTTCTAAATATGTATCTGCAATATATTTCGCACGAAGCGGATCGCCTGGCAGCAATACCGTTTCTGCAATTTGTCCTTTTTCTGCTCCAATATGTACACTCATTTTTTAGCCTCCACTTACGTTTAACATGTGTTTTGTCCTATTTATTATAAACGATTGAGACCAAAAAAGAAAATACCAGCTGGTATCCTAGATCATCTATTTAACTTATCGTCATCAGTCGTTCACTGCGTTTCCACCCTGCCGGAAAGAGCTGATAATAGCACTTCCCCTTTTTCCTATCATCAATCACAACGATATCCCCTGTTGTGATAAACCGCGCATTGTAATCATTAGGGACTGTATCATGTACATTAAATGTCGAGAATGCTTTTTCCAGAACATCAAGGTGTGTTCTGCCGCCAATCTTAGTCCGGTACACAGGCTGATGCCCGCTTGCAGCACCATATTCAGGTGTCTGATAAATGGTTAAGTGATATGCTGAAGGTTTCTTTTGAAAAAATCTCAACGTCAATTGCATTCAAATCCCTCCCCTTTTATATAAAATTGGCTGGAATCTGTCAATTTCCTTCTTCTATTTTTGTCGAATGACAGGCAATCTTTCGTCAATCTTTTTACATAGAAGAAATAAAGCTAGTCCTATTGCAAAGCCTCCTGTGACATCTGTCAAATAATGGACACCAATATACATCCGGCTGATGCCAATCACAAACACGCATAGCCCTGTGATCAGGTAGACGGTTTTTTGTCTTTCTTTCAGCCATGGAATCATCTCAACTAATAGATATGCGATAAAAGGATAAATCGTCGCTGCATTCATCGAATGTCCACTCGGAAAGCTGTAATAGGTTTCATTGACAAGATGATCAAAGGCGGGACGCTCTCTAGCAAACAGCCCCTTTAGTTCATGATTGATTGTTTTTTCTGTAAGATATAAAAGAAAAAGCAGCATGATAGAGCAGTAGCGCTTATACATCAGGAGTACCACACTAAAGATGAGCATGATTGGAACTAGCAGCGCGCTGATGCCAAAGTCCGTCACAGCCAGCATGACATCATTTATAAAAGGGAGTCTGATGTCCTCAAACCATAAGATGATCTGGTTGTCCAATTCCTGAAATACACCAGATACCATGAGCGCAGTGATGGCACCAAATAAAATGAAAAGAAATAGGATATACATGTGAAAGATTCCCCTCCCTCTCTCCTCAGAATCTCTTCAAAGTATAGTGCCTACCAAGCCTCTTCTTCAATTATCATTGCTTTCCTCAGCATATATTCAAATGTAATGTCAGCCAGCTCAAACGTCTCTAGCTCAGTCGGTATGTACCCTCTTTTGACCAGCTCCATGTAGAAGAATTCCGCAATTTCCTCTGTATCAATCACCAAATCTGCTTCTTTCATTGCTTTCCGCCTCCTTTTTTATGATGTATGAACGCTGCCTGTTTTTTATTACAGTTTGTCATAATGGCTCATTCCATACATATAAATGCAGTAAACAAAAAGAAAAGGGGCTTGAGGCAATGAAATGGTTAAGCATATTAGATGGAGAAACGTTTGATCAGGTGATGGGCCGTATCTTGAGGGGATGGTTTTATGTGATTGTATTTTTATGTGTACCTTATTTTTTATTCGTGTTAGGACAAGTCTTTCTTTAACCAAAATGCTCGTTTAAACTTTCCAAAATAAAATCCATCATATCCTTATATTCTGGATCTTGGAAAAATTCGTAGAGAATTTTATAATCATTATAAATATCAAGAAGCTCATCCACTATAGATACAGCGAGGAATTCTAGTGGTGCTTCGCTTTCTTGCTTCTCTTCCAACTGTAATAGAGCCGTTTGTACCATATCTTCCTCTATTTCTTTTGAGGTTTCTCCCACGTAATGCACAAAAAGAAGCTGATGAACAAACTGGTCCATTTCATATTTCCTTAGGACAAGCGTTAAGTCTTCCTCCTCTGTTTCCAGCCACTCTCCGTCCTTTAGCCTCGTGAGTTCGTAAATCACATCTTCCCAGCCATCTTCAAGGTAGCGCCAAATTTCAGTCCGATGACCAATGATTTTAAATAGCTCTTTTCCGTAATCTTTTACATATACGACATCGCCAATGAGGAACTCATATTCAATGTCCAGCTTTTCTGTATCCACAATCACTCCGTCGTACTCATCGTAAAGCTGAAGTGATGTTTCAAAATAAAGCACCTCATTATGATTGACCTCATACAAATAGTGCTGGTCAATTTGATGGACTTTTGTAATCGTTCCGACTGTGCCGTACATGACAACGACGACAATATCCCCTACTTGATATTTTGGTGCTTTCGCCTTCATTCTGTCTCCCCCTTGCCCGACTTTTGGTCTTAACGTATCGTATGCCGGCGCAAGGAATTCTGCATGGGCAACCACACCATGCAAAACGCCATTTTATTTCTCCATCAAAAAACCGCTTCTCCCATCCGGAACAAGCGGTTGTATGTGTGTTATTTTTTTTTGACTTCTACTTCGTATTGTTCAAACGCTTCGTCAAATGTAGTCATCGAGTTTAAATAATCGCCATTCAATTCTAAATAGGCACACAGCTCATGATAATCAGTGGAAGCTTTAGGAAAGCTGTGATCTTCATAAGCAGCATTTGCAAAATGACTGATTTCATCTTTCGGTTTTGGATGTCTGTACTTCATTAAATAATGGTAAAACGACTTCACCTGGTTTTCCCTCCGCGACACTCTATTTTGTTGTTATATTATACAGGAATTTGCTGACTTGTATAGGCGGAGGTACAACTTATGATGAAAAATCAAAGTAATTTCGCTTTAATAACCGCTCCATGCTCATTAATTCTTCGTATGACATTTTTTCTGGAAGTTTTGTTTGGTCCACTAAAATTAATTGATCTTCTATCTCTTTTACCGTCTCATCCTTTTGATATGTCATTCCGCAATGCATGCAAGAAATGGACGGCGTGTCGATAATTTCAATGGATTGTGTGCCAGTGATCAGCTCCCAATAGACGGTTGTCTGCTCCGCGTTTGCTTTGTTTTCCTCACACCAATCACATGTCAGCAAGGTTATTTCTCCTCCTTTACAGTTTCTTCTTTTTTGAGCTGCGCTTGATATTTCTTCTCTTTTAATTGATCCCGTTTTTCACGTTTGTTTTTGAGCGTATCATGCTCAGGATTTGTCTCATATGCTTCTCTTCGTTTCATCCGGCTTAAATTTTCAGGCGTAAACGATCTTGCTTCATCTTGAAATAGAGCAGTGACGCCAATTGCCGGTTCTTGTTTTTCTTCATAAATTTCATTAAAATACGCATCTCCCTGGCCTGCGACGTAATGCTCTGGCTCTGGGTACGATGTGATGACGCCTTCAAAGTTACGAAGGACGACTTTGTCAGGGCTTTGCGATAATAAATAATTTGGCTGCAGGGCGATCTTTCCTCCGCCTCCTGGGGCATCTACAACAAAGCTTGGCACTGCATAACCGCTCGTATGCCCTCTTAAGCCTTCAATGATTTCAAGTCCTTTTGAGACGGGTGTTCTAAAGTGACCAATGCCCTCAGATAAATCACATTGATAAATATAATAAGGTCTGACGCGAATCTTCACGAGATCGTGCATCAGCTTCTTCATAATTGGAACACTGTCATTAATACCCGCTAGGATCACGGCCTGATTGCCTACAGGGACACCGGCATTCACAAGACGTTCACACGCTTCCTTTGCTTCTTTTGTGATTTCAATACTTGTATTGAAATGGGTATTCAGCCAGACCGGATGATATTTTTTCAAAATCTCACACAGTTCATCTGTAATTCTTTGCGGAAAGACAACCGGCGCGCGGGTACCAATACGAATGATCTCAACGTGCGGAATGTCTCGTAAGTTTTTCAAAATGTATTCGAGCACTTGATCATTGATTAACAGCCCATCTCCGCCTGAAATTAACACATCCCGCACTTCAGGTGTTTCTCTAATATAGCCAATTGCAGCATCTAGTTGCTTTTTTGGTACGCCCATGCCGATCTGTCCGGAAAAACGTCTTCTCGTACAATAGCGGCAGTACATGGAGCACTGATTTGTCACAAGAAACAGCACACGATCTGGATACCGGTGCGTTAAACCTGGGACAGGTGAATCCTCATCTTCATGAAGCGGGTCTTCCAGGTCATATTTTGTTTTATGAAGCTCCTCTGCAATTGGCACAGATTGCATGCGTACCGGACATCTTGGATCGTCTGGATTCATCAGTGAGGCATAGTAGGGTGTAATGTTGAGTGGAATGGTTTTGGTGGAAATCTTCACCCCTTCTTTTTCCTCTTCTGTTAAGTTCACGATTTTTTCTAAATCATCAAGCGTTTTAACGGTATGCGTCAACTGCCAAATCCAGTCGTTCCACTTTTCCTCGGGTACATCTTTCCAAAGCTCAATGTCCTTCCAATGACGCGTTGGTTCATACAGTTTCTGATTCATATCCATTCCCCCTATCAGCATTCACTTTATACTATGCAAGTTATGTGCCAACATGGGAAAATGCCCCTATTGTTTACAAAAGGAGCTTTTTCCACCATATTTTAATGATTGGAAGTGCCTATATTTCGGCATCTGCATATTTCTTCAGTTTGTATTGCAGCGTTTGTCGAGGGATCTTTAAGGCTGCGGCGGTTTGTTTAATATTCCCGTTATGCTTACTTAAAGCTTCTTGAATCAATGTTTGTTCAAATGAAGTAACCTGACTTTTTAATGAGGACTGCTGAGATTCGTTTTCTCTCTTCTGCGCCCGTAAATGAGCAGGAAGATATGCCGGGGTGATGTCTTCCGCTTCCTTTGGCATCATCAAAACAGCATGCTCAATGGTATGTTTTAATTCTCGGACGTTCCCTGGCCAGTGGTGCGCCATAAACAATTGTGTCGTTTCTTCAGAAAGGCGGGTGACATTTTTAGAAAACTGGTGATGATAGGTTTGAATGAAATGATGGGATAGCAGCTTGATATCTTGCTTTCTCGCTCGAAGCGGTGGAATATGAAAAGATGACACATGCAGTCTATAAAACAAGTCTTCTCTTAAAATTTGCTTTTTAACTGCTTCAAATGGATCTATATTGAGTGCAGTAATGACTCTGACATCCACTTTAATGGCCTTTGCATCACCAATACGGCGCACAACGCCATCTTCTAACACACGTAATAATTTTGTTTGTAGCGTGAGCGGCATCGCTTGCAGCTCATCAAGAAAAAGCGTGCCCCCATCTGCTAATTCAAAAAGCCCCTTGCGATCAATTGCGCCCGTATAGCTCCCTTTGACAGATCCAAACAATAGACTCTCAAGTAATGATTCTGGAAGCGCTGCGCAGTTTTGCGGAATGAACACCTGGTTTTTTCGGTCAGATTCATGGACAATGGCTTGTACCAGCACTTCTTTTCCTGTCCCTGTTTCCCCGTAGACGACAACAGACGAAGGATAAGCCGCTGCTTTTTTTGCCTTCTCAAGCATCTCTTTTAAGAGCGGATCATTTGTTAAAAATGAAGAAAAATCATGCATTTGGTCTGTTTCAGAATCACCATTCGTTCGTTTTTTTTGATCTAAACGATTTGAAAGTGCCGACAGCTTTGATACATCTTTTGCTACTTCCACTGCTCCTATTAACTTGCTATCTTCAATAATGGGCAATGTGGTGTTGACCGTTTCAATTTTTTCTCCATTTTTATTCAAATACGTTTGTAAAGAATGATAAATGGGCTTCCCCGTTCTGAGTACATGCATGAGCGTACTTGTTTTTTCAGTTAATGATGGATACACATCAAGGATATGCTTGCCAATCACCTCTTCTTTTTGTAAACAGTCAAATTTAGCGGCATTGTGATTATAAAAGATCGTCACCCCTTGATCATCTACAACATGAATGGCTTCATCAATGGCTTCTAAAATTAATTCAAACCAATTCGCTCTTTCGACAACCTTCCCCATTCTTTCCCCCTCACTTTCAGTGCCAAAAAATAGGCATCTATTGCCCAATTTTCAGCGGCTTGATCATCTTCAATATGGTTCCCCTGTCCTTTTCACGTTTCGCTTTTTCCTTTCGATTTCCTGCTTTTTTCGTCTATTCCAAAAAAAGCCCCCCTCTTATGAGGAGTGCTTCCGCCCTGATGTTTGATAAAGAGACATATCGAATTCTTGCAGCGATTTCCATATACAGCGGCACAATTGGCTTTTACTTCTTGAAAAAATGCAAATCGAGAAGGATGCAGCTTGATTGGCTGATAGAAAGCGCAAATAACTCCACTACCTCAGGGACAATCTGGCAAAAGGTATCATACTGTAAGGAACCGCTCACTCTTAGCTGATTTTTTGCATGCTTAAAAACCGCACTGTGTCAAACACTTCCACGACCATCACTCTTTGGAATACATTCCACTAATTAAGTGGTTACGTGACAGTGCCTCCCACATTCCGACCATTTAATAATTGTTTAATCCCATTCTAGAATACCTCTCTTTTCATCTAATCTTTACTAGAATGTGAAATTCATTTTATTTAGCCTAAGCATTTGAAAACTTTAAAAAAATGCAAGATGATTACATGAAAAAAACGAATGATTGAGCATTCTGCTTATACCAAAAAAAAGTGAATGGCATATACATAGTGGTGAGTTTAAATAAAAAAGAAAGGATGGGGAGCAAATGAGTGACAGTCGTACCGAGTTAAGAAGACAACTATTGAACCTATTCTTCAGACCGCTTAGCGACGCGTTAACAGTCAATATTGACGAAGGAGGAACCGAAATGGCTAATCAATTAAATAATCTATTAAGTGAAGTAGCTCTTGGATCATTATCAGCTTCAGCTTCAGTTTCAACCTCTGCTGGAACACCCACTTCACTTCAAGGTGCAAGTTGGATTTTCTCAACACTTACACCAGGAACGGTTATTACTATTGTAACTGATTCTGGAGACGTAATTGGACCCGTTACATTTGTAACATTCGATGCTTCAACTGGTATCGTTTTTGTGACACAGGAATCCGCTGTTACACCTAACGGATCTGGAATCACTCTAATAGATGTAGATAAAATTGAAAGTGTTACCATCCCATCATAATGTGAGAGGGTTATCATGAAGCTACTTTATATCAGCTCTGGCTACGGAGGGATCTATCAAACTTTCGATCAATGGATAGTAGAAAGCTTCATCGATTCACCCTTTTCATGTTTAAAGATGGAAAGAGAATCTCTACTGACGCACATGCACAAAATCCGGACATTTTCTCCGGATTTTGTTTTCATGATGATCGGTGATCGTGTTCCAAAAGAAGTGCTTCAGCAATTCAAACAAGAACAGATACCAGTGGTCCTATGGATGACAGAAGACCCTTTTTATACAGATGTGTCAGCCAGCTGTGCACATGATGCACACATGATTTTGACAATTGACGAAGGCACACTGCCTTTTTATAAACAATTAGGTGTTCATCACGCACACTACTTTCCCATTCCGACAAATACACGTGTATTTCAGAAAAAAATGCCGCCAGCAGATTCGTTCCTCTATGATATTGCATTGATCGGTTATCCTTATCCAAATCGCATCAAACCGATCCGTGCACTATTGCAACAGCACAAATGGCGTATTCTCGTTGCAGGGAAGGAATGGCACCGTCACTTAAATAAATCTCGCAGACTATATCGTGATCTGACACTCGTGACCAATTGGCTGAACCCTCAGCAAATGGCCAAAATGTATGAGCAGTCAGCCATTATCCTTAATCCACACAGGCCCGCTCAATTTGCTTATAACCGAAACAAAGCAATGATTGAAAATATAAGTTTGAACAACAGAGCATTTGATATCGCAGCAAGTGGAAGTTTTCAATTGACGAATATAAATCCTCCAGGGGTTTTTTCAAGCTTTGCTTTTTACACTCATGAAGACGACTTGATTGAGAAAGTCGAATATTATGTAACAAATGATGAGAAAAGAAAGGCGATATCTCTTAAAAATTACGAACAAGTCGTTTCTTGGAATACATTTGACACGCTGCCATATAGGCTGTGTGAAATGGTAAAGAGCACCCTATAACCGGGCGCTTTAAATTGTTGACAAAGGGCTAAAATGATCTTTATTTTAGCCCTTTGTCTTCTTTTCAGCGTGATCGGAAACCTTTGAAGTCTAGGGAAGACGAGTACCGGCACTTGGACTGACAAAGAATGCGAGGGTTTGTCTACACGCTGGAGCGCCCTATAACCGGGCGCTTTTCCTTTTTTATATCAGTTTTATACTGTCCCTTCCGTATCTCGTCGTGCCAATAATACTTTCTCTACCTCTATCCTATCTGCCTCAGTTTTGAAAACAAGCGAATGTGTGCGATCCATGATGTATGCCCCGACAGACCCTTCTAAAAATGAGTGTATGCATTCTTTTGCATAATGAGCATGAAAAGCATATACAGCGCCATTTAGACGACCATACGTATAAGGATGTTCATGCTTTGGAATAAAAAAATGATGATTGTCCTTATACAACGTTGCTTCATTGTTGTCATGCAGTGTCCATGTTTCGTTTGGGTTTTCTAGCGCCTCTGTAAAAGAAGCGGTACAATCATAACTCCCTTCTACAAGAAGCTCCAGGCATTTCTCAATATCAATCGGCTCTCTCAGTGGAGATGCTGGATGCAGATACAGGACAATATCAAACGTCTTCCCTTCCCGCTCTAAATAAGCAAGCGCATGCTTCACAGCTAGTAATGAAGGCGTTTGTTCAGTCACATGTGTGCTTGGAAGTTCAATGACATTTGCTCCGTAGTGGGACGAAATAATTTGAGTATTCACATCATGTGAAGAGACGATAATTTCATCTAACTCAACCATTTGGAGGAGCGGCTGAATGGTCCAATAAATAAGCGGTCGCTCCGCCAATAGACGAATATATTCATCATGATGATCTTGCTGCCTATGAAAAGCTGGTATCAAAGCTAAAATACGTTTTCCCCTATACATGTATGTTCTTCTCCCCTCACGCCCAGCTCAATATCGAGCGAAAAAACTTCCTCTACTTTTTCACCCACCATGAAGCTGTTGGCAGTATTGAAGTGTTTTTCTCTCGTTCTTTCTACTTTTTCTTTGATCTCTCCATATTCTATTAAGAAGCCAAATGAAAAGTTATAATTTGTTCACCTAATTTATGCATGAAGTGGTTCTTTTCCTCAAACGTCTGCCGCTCTTTCACATATGATGCAAAGTAGAGAAATAAGAGTTGGGGGATTGGATATGTCCAAACAGATAGAAACAAGTATGAAGACCTTTTTTCGTGACAAAACGATTTTAGTCACAGGCGGTACGGGTTCGATCGGCCGGCAAATCGTGAAAAAGTTAACTGCATGCTCTCCAAAGAAGGTCATTGTATTTAGCAAAGATGACAGCAAACAATACATGATGAAAAATGAGTATGCAGAATATCCAGAGGTCGTATTTGCTCTTGGAGATGTGCGGGATGCAAGCCGCGTGAGACAGCTCGTCAAAGGGGTTGATATCATCTTTCATGCAGCAGCCTTAAAACAAGTACCCACTTGTGAAGATAATCCATTTGAAGCCGTTCAAACCAATATCATCGGCGGGCAGCATGTCATTGAAGCAGCGATCGAACATGAAGTCAGTCATGTGATCAACATTTCAACAGACAAAGCCGTCGCTCCGACAAATGCCATGGGTGCAACAAAATTGATCTCAGAAAAACTATTTTTCCAAGCAAACGAAAGTATTCCGAATCAAAAAACGATGTTTTGCTCTGTACGCTTTGGCAATGTGCTTGGATCAAGGGGTTCCGTCATTCCGATCATGCTCCAGCAGCTGTTAAATGAGAAGCCTTTGACCGTGACAGACCCTAATATGACACGTTTTTTTATGTCCATTGAAGAGGCTGTATCCCTCACACTTGAAGCAGCGATCATGATGAAAGGCGGCGAAACCTTCATTCTCAAGATGGAATCATTACAGCTTGCTGATCTATTAAAGGCGTTTCATGAATATGCCAGTCAAATCAACGTCGCATCTCCAGATATTCTCGTTATCGGGAAAAGACCCGGAGAAAAACTTCACGAGGAGCTCACATTCCCGCACGAGGCAGATGCACTGTTTGAACATGACCAATTTTATGCGATCTTACCGAGACCACATTTGCACCCTGCCTTCCAAAAAGTCGATTTGACCAATTACACGTCAAATGAGGCACCGCTCATTACAAAAGCGAAGCTATTCCATATCATCGAACAATTACATCACACGCATCATAAAAAATAAAAAATCGTCACACGAAAGCAGATGCTTTCCATGTGACGATTTTTAAATGAATTATTCAAATAGATGTGTCAAATGACCGTAGCCTTCTTTTTCAAGATCATCCTTTGGGATAAACTTCAAAGCGGCTGAGTTAATGCAATACCGAAGACCGTTTGGCCCTGGTCCATCAGGAAAGACATGACCAAGATGAGAATCAGCTGTTTTGCTGCGAACCTCTGTCCGAACCATACCATGACTCGTATCAACCTTCTCCGCTACTTCCTCGTCTTCAATCGGTTTTGTAAAGCTTGGCCAGCCGCAATGGGCATCAAACTTATCGAAAGAAGAAAACAATGGCTTGCCTGAAATGATATCCACATAAATACCTTCTTCTTTGTGGTCCCAAAATTCATTTTGAAATGGCGGCTCAGTGCCATTATTTTGCGTGACCTCGTACTGCATCCGATTTAATTCTTTGATGCGCTGCTCTTTTTCATTTGCCATTATTTATCACTCCAATGGGATTGAATAAAACCCGCTCTACCCGAACCGACATGATATCGTTCGTAGTGCATTTTGTTCTTTTTATAATAGTGCTGATGATATTCCTCTGCGGGATAAAAAGGACCAGCCTCTAAAATTTCTGTGACGATTGGCTTTTGGAAAATTCCGCTTTGACTCAGCTGCTCTTTCGAAGCTTCTGCGAGCTTTCGCTGCTCCTCATTATGAACATAAATACCTGTACGGTAGGACTCTCCTCTATCACCAAATTGCCCTCCATCATCTGTTGGGTCTATTTGCTGCCAATACAGTTCTAATAGTTTCTCATACGGGAAAACGTCAGGATCAAATGTGATTTGAACCGCTTCTCTATGTCCCGTTGTATTTGTACATACTTCCTCATAGGTCGGATTCACTGTATGTCCGCCAGTATACCCTGATTCAACTTTGATAATGCCTGGCTGTTCATCAAAAGGTTTAACCATACACCAGAAACAGCCTCCAGCAAATGTGGCTAATTCTTGTTTTTCAGACATATTAGTGCCCCCTTCATTTAAAAAATGGTATCATCATATTATAACATGATAAAAAATAATGAAAATGATACGACTTGTCTACCTATAATGTAAAGAAAGCATTCTGTCGTATCTTAACATATAATGGGGGTTTAATGATTGGAACAAAGAAAACAAATGATGTATGAAATGGATACTTTACTGAGAACCGTATTTAAGCAGATACGTTATGAAATTAACAGCCTGCTCGATAACGAATTATCTCGGAATGAATTTCTCATTTTAAATCTACTCCGTGAGCAAGGTGCAAAAAAAGTAACGGAATTCGCTTCGATTCTTGGGGTGTCAGCAAGCCATATTACAGCAGTGACCGACACACTTGTAGAAAAAGGCTGGATCACTCGTATCCGCTCAAAAGAGGATCGCCGCATCATCAAAATCCACTTAACCGATAAGGGTAAGGAAATTACTGAGCATTTTGAGAAAAAGAAAACAGAATACTTTATGGAACGATTTGAATCATTTGATGATGAAGAACTCAAAACGATGATCAAATTATTCAAAAAGCTGGATAAAAGTCAAAAGGATTAAGCATAGATTTTAGCGCTTAGGACATGCTACGGATAAAAAGAGGTGGATAAACTATGACAAGCCCTTATCTTTGTCCAAACTGTAAAACCAACAGAACGCGCTTTAATCTGATTGAGCAGCTTTCAGAACCTGTGAAGCTTGATCCGGCGACTGGAGCAGTTGTCGAAACATACGAAGGTGATCATCTTTCTCCTTTTCACATGAGCTATCAAGGTCCTCAAATCAAAGTCCAGTGCGGCGTTTGCGGTTTAATTGAGGATGAAAAAACATTCATTAAACTGGCTGAATATCATCAATATTCTTCTCCTTCTTAACATGCGGGTCTGACGGAAAACGTCAGGCTTTTTTCTATGTTTCTTTTGCCTATACAGATCGTCCCTTTCGTGCATACGCTACAAAAAACACCATCGTATGAGAAAGAAGGGATGATAACATGCAGCAGCTCTATGATATGAATGACTTTCCATATCGTCCATCAGCTACCGTCTACCAATACCATCAGAGACATACTTCTCAAAAAGCCGTTATTCGACTATTTCACGCTGCACCAGATCTAAGTGAGCTCGCTGTATTTGTGAATCGGCAGCAGATCGTGAGAGCGATGCCGTATGGCCAGCTGACAGCTTATATGGAGTGGGATGAGGGTGTTTATGAGATAGAAGTATTCAAGCTGGCTACAAAAGAAAGGGTTCTTTATTCTCGCAAGATGATCCAGGGAGACGAGACTTACACACTGTGTATCACAGGGGCTCGAACAGGCTTTGCATTGCTAACAGAGCGCCAAGATTCTATTATCAAGCAAGATGACCTATCAGCACTTACATTTGTCCAGCTGTCTCCAGACCTCCCTTCCATTGATATATATGAACGTGATCAAGGAATGTTATCAAAGGAGCTTGGTTATGTGAGCGGCACCCAAACTCATCATTTCTCTCCGAATAAGTATCATTTTGAACTGAAAGCCTCCGGTACTCAAAGTGTACTGCTTGATATCCCAAAAGTTCACCTGCAAACAAAGCACGCATACCTCATTTTGCTTCATGGTTTTGCAAACGGAGAGCCAGAGCTCATGGCGAAAGTGGCCTTGTCTCGCCAAATATAAAAAGAGCCTTTCCAAATGGAAAAGGCTCCCAGCGCGTAGACAAACCCTCGCATTCGGTGTCAGTCCTGCGTGCCGGTGCTCACGAATGTCAAATTCGCTCCGCTCCGGTACTCGTCCTTCCTAGACTTCAAAGGTTTTCTATCACGCTGCAAAGAAGACAAAGGGCTAAAATAAGGATCATTTTAGCCCTTTGTCAACAATCTGAGAGCCTTTCCAAATGGAATAGGCTCCTTACGAGACATCTTCAGCTTTTTCTTGCTTTTGAAAATCAAAAGCAAGAATCATGATGCCTAAAAATAATGCACAATAGGCAATATTTAAGTAAAACTGATCGATATTTTCTGCTTTTAAATCAGTGGCAGCCGTAATGCCAAAGTACGCAGCAAATAAAAGCGACAGTAAACTAAAATATTGATAGATTCGCTTCATGATTTCACTCCTGACTAGCACGTTCTATTGCTTTGGATGGTAATATGAGAATTCGATTTCATCGTTCTCAAGATCAATTTTGTTCGCTTTGACATACATATCATTCGTCAGTGGCATTTCTGAAAGGCGCACTTCAACCGTTTTTTGGTCTGGTTTCACATGAACGAATTCTGGCAGTTCATAAAACTGACCCATATAGCTTAAAACAAAACTGATCGGAATGCTTAATTGTCCAATTGAAAAGTCATTCACTTTCAGCAGGACATCACCATTATCTTCAACAGTTGGCGTAAATGACACGTTTGCATCAATGGTTGAAGAGAAGGCTTTAATCGCGCCTGTTACTTTCACATCTTGATCAATCGCAACATGAAAGTCAGGCATATCGCTTGATCCTTGATTTTTCAAATAATCATTTACAAAGCTGGTCAGCGATTCTTTTGAGCTAGAAATGTTAAAAGAATACTCGCTTTTCGCTTCTTTTTCTGAAGCGGATTGACCGCCTGGCAGCATCATCAAAATGCCACAGGCAACAACAATCAATAGATTGATTGCAAGTAAAATAAAAAATAAGCTTTTCCATTTTTTCATATGTTCACCCTATTCCTTCGGCAGTCCTTCTTTTTTCACTTCTGAGAATACACGATTTGCCATAAGAGAGTACCCCTTTTGGTTTGGGTGGAAATCATCATCTGCCAGTAATTTTTCATCAGAGTCTTCTTCAAATAAATCTGCCACATTGATCATATCAGCATTGCCGTCTTTTTTCAGTTCTTTTTTAGCGACGGCATTCCAGTCTTTGACGACTTCATCGATATCTCTCAGCTCAGTCAGACTGAACTTAAAAGGATTATACATACTTACATACATGATCTTCGCGTGGTCATTATGTTCTCTCAGTTGAGCAAGAATGGTTTTAAAGCGCTCCTCAAAAGGACCTTGCTCTTTTTGAAAAGGAGCAAAAGTCAAATTGAGTACATTTTGACGGACGACATGCATTAAGTCATTTCCTCCGATCGTAAAGAAAATATAATCAGCGTCTTTCAGCCCATCTTGCACCTTTTTCTCTTTTAATCTCTTTAATAAATCTACCGTTCTACTGCCTTTAACAGCATAGTTTTTTAATGTAACAGATTGCACGCCGTCCACCGCTTCTATCTTGTCGCGGGTGATGCCTGCATATCCCTTTTTATTTTGATCTCCGATTCCTTCTGTTAAGGAATCTCCAACCGCTGCGATGGTAATATGTTCTTTTACGTTTTGTGTGTCTTCTAGTTTATCCTTTATGCCAGCCTCTTTTGCAGAACATGCAGAAAGAACAAAAGCTAGAGACATCACAATCAAAATCAAACGAGCTTTCAAACGATGATGTCCCTCCTTTTTCTGATTAAAAAAGTTTACCATGTTTTCGCTCATTTGAACATCCTTATGCTAGGTTCGGTTAAGCGTTTTGATGTCCTTGATGATTTCATCATATGGTGTATTTTGTACGCCATCATAATTTTTCATCACTTTCCCTTCTTGATCGACTAGGAAAAACAGTGATTGATGAATGACTTGGTCTTCGTCTTCAGGTTTTTTCACAATGGTTTTAAAGCTCTTCATGGCGAATTTTTCAATCGCTGACTGCGAGTAACCAGTGAGGAAATCCCAATTTTTAAAGGACAATGGATATGCTTTGGCAAATTCCTTTAGCTTTTTCGGTGAGTCCACCTCTGGGTCAACACTAAAGGAAATGATATGCGCATCCAATTTTTCTTCTTTTAACCGTTTTTGCAGCTCTGTCATATGAGCAGTCATAGGCGGACAGATCGTTTCACAGCTTGTGAAAATAAAATCTGCAACCCATACTTTCCCCTTCAAATCATCCAGTGACACCTTTTGACCATCTTGGTTTTGATACTCAAACGGCTGTATTTGATAATTTAACGCATCCTTGATTTGTCCATTTGAACACGATACTAAAAGAAGCACGCTTATCATCATAAGCGCACCAAGTAAGGCTCCCCTTTTTCTATACATGATATGCCCATCCCCTTTTTCAATCAATCGGTATAAAAAGTAAAGCCTATTGCTCCCTTTCCAGTATGACAGGAAATAATCGGTGTTGTGTAGGCGATGTCAACAAGTGCATCAGGTGTGTGATCGAGCAGCGCTGATTTGAGCTTTTCGGCAAGCTCTAATGCATCTGCGTGCGCAATCCCAATTGCCTGAACGGTTTTTCCTTTCACCGCCTGTACATACTGTTTTGTCAGATAGCGGACAAGAGCAGAGTAGCTTCTCACATTCGCTTCCGGCGTGTATACTCCGTCTGTTAAGCTGGCAATTGGTTTGATGTGAAGAAGTGAGCCGATAAGCGCCTTTCCTCTTCCAATCCTTCCACCCTTCACGAGATTTTCTAATGTATCAATTGTGACATATAGCTTTGTTTTATGGCGGATTTTCCCCATTTCTTTGATGATGTCTTCACGGCTTGCACCCTTTTTTGCAAGTTCTGCTGCTTTGATGACTTGAAACCCTAATCCATAGGAAATAAAATTTGAATCAATCACCGTGATGTTTCCATCCACCATTTTCGAAGCGCTTTCAGCAGTTTGAACTGTACCACTCATTCCACCGGTTAAATGAATACTAATGACTTCGCTTCCATCTGCCGTCAGCTTTTCATATAATTCGACGAATTGACCGATTGCAGGTTGAGACGTTTTCGGCAATTCCTCAGCGGCCTCCATTTTATGAATAAATTCATCAGGCTGCAAATTCACTCGATCAATATAATCAACTCCAGAAATGGAGATATTGAGCGGAATCATGTGAATTGAAAGATCATTGATTTTCTCTTGCGGAAGATCTACAGTTGAATCTGTTACAATTTTAATTTGTTTCACTATCGTCTCATCCTTGCTGTCTTAGTCTTTACTTATGATATTACCTTATTTCCTGTATTCTTGAAAACAACTGTCCTCACGTTTTTGAAATTGTCACATTTTCTTCTTTTCATGAAAAAAATCCTTGCCAACTGAGCAGCCGCCTTTTCAAAACGGTGCTCACTCCTTTTGACAAAGATTCCTATTTATGCATTGTGTTTCAGTGTAGGCTGCTGATAGATCTGTTCATATGTGCTCCACTTGACGTTACGTTTCACGTACTCCCTGAAAGAGTACACATCTCTCTTTCCTTTAGATACATAGACTTTTTTCAAGAAAGCTTCAAGTCTAAAGGTGAGCATGAAACAATACGTCTCATCCCCCTTTAGAACAGGGATTTCTGTTACCTTGATCTGATCTCCATCCATCCGTCTAAAACATATTGTTTTGAGCAGCACATTCGATCAATCCTCTTTTCCAATGATCTGTTAAACCTAAATAAATAGGTGGAATAAATCTTGATCTTTATTCACTTCAACATAGTGGAAACCTTTTTTATTCATCCGCTCAATCAGCGCCGCATAGTCATCTCTTTCTTTCAATTCGATGCCAACAAGTGCGGGACCTTTGCTTCGATTATTCTTTTTCGTATATTCAAAGCGTGAGATATCATCATTCGGCCCTAACACTTCATCTAAAAACTCCCTGAGAGCTCCTGCTCTTTGCGGAAAATTGACGATAAAGTAATGTTGAAGCCCTTCATAAATCATTGAGCGTTCTTTGATTTCTTGCATTCTGCCAATGTCATTATTTCCTCCACTGACAATACAGACAACATTTTTGCCTTTAATCTCCTCGCGATGCGCTTCTAATGCCGCAATCGGCAAGGCACCTGCTGGCTCTGCTACAATCGCACATTGATTATACAGCTCTAAAATGGTTGTACACACTTTTCCTTCTGGTACAAGACTAATTTTATCGACAACGGATTGAAGGGACGTAAACGTCTTTTCACCAATCCGCTGAACCGCTGCCCCGTCTACAAACTTATCAATCGAATCAAGTGTCACGACCTCCCCCTTCTCATGGGAAGCATGCAGTGAAGCTGCGCCAAGCGGCTCGACAGCAATGATTTCGGTTTCTGGTGCAATGTTTTTGAAATATGTGCCAACGCCAGATAGCAGTCCGCCACCTCCGACGCTTGCAAATAAAAAGTGAGGCTCCACTTCGATATCATTTAATATTTCTACAGCAGTTGTTCCTTGTCCTGCCATCACATCCAAATCATCAAACGGATGGATAAATTCGCGCTTTTCCTTATCTCCGCATTTTACTGCTTCATGATAGGAATCATCAAACGTATCTCCGGTTAAGATAATTTCAACATATTCTTTTCCGAAAAGCTCCACTTGAGATACTTTTTGCCTTGGCGTCGTAGCCGGCATAAAGATTTTCCCGTGGATGCCTAAATATTTACAAGAATAGGCAACACCTTGCGCGTGATTTCCAGCACTTGCACAGACAATGCCGTTTTCTAGTTTATTTTTTGGCAACTGGCTCATTTTATTAAAAGCGCCTCTTAATTTAAAGGAACGAACTACTTGAAGATCCTCTCTTTTTAAGTAGACATTACATTCATATCGTTCAGAAAGTCGCTCATTTTTTTGAAGCGGTGTATGAGTCACTACATCCTTCAAATTTTGATGGGCTTTTAAGATGTCTTTCACTTGAATTAGCGTGTTTTCTTTGAGCAACGGTTTCATGTACAAGATCCTTTCTCTTTAACCTTATTTAATTTGTCATTATAACATGAATATTCAAAAAATAAACCAATAGATCATGGATCAAACATAAATTTCGTGAACTTTTTCGTTTTTCTATACATTTGTTCTAATTGGGTGTTATAATTAAACCAATTAGAACCATAAAGAAAGGAATCACCCTATGACCACACATTCGTTTACGTCTATATATGGAGAACATCAAGAAATGAAGCGTGCCATTCATCTGGCAAAGCAATTCACAAAGCACGAGCAGCCGGTCTTGATCACAGGAGACATTGGCACAGGCAAAACACGATTTGCCCATGAAATTGCTCATGCATCGGTTCCAAACGCTTCACTAACACATCTATATTGCCCCATTTTAGATGAAGATACCTTGCAGAAAGCCTTCACGGAAAAGACCTGTCAAATCCTTTATTTAGACGAAATCGCCGCATTAAGTATTCCTATGCAGCATCAGGTCATTCGTTTTCTGGAAATCTCTCCTGCAACAAAAATCATTGCCACTTCGTCTTTATCAATAGAGGCATTGAGGGTTTCATCTACCTTTTTACCTGAGCTGTTTTATCGCTTAAATGTATTCCATTTGCCTTTGCCGTCATTAGCAGATCGAAAAACTGACATTCCTGTGTTAACAACTGCTTTCTTTCAGGAGCTGAACATGGCGCCTGATATTGATCCAAGTGTTTGGGAAACCTTGCAGGAGTACCCGTTTGAAGGAAACGTGCAGGAACTCAAGAATATCGTTCATTATGCTGCAGTCATTCTCGAGGGGCAAACGGTATTTTTACACCACCTGCCACCTTTTGTGTTAACCCCTCTTTCGCCGGAGGTAAAAGGAAAAAAGGAAGAACATCAGCTCACTTTAATGGAAAAACAAGAGTTTGTTTTCCTGCTAGAAGCCATTAAATCTCTCAATGAGAAAGGTGAAGCAGCCAGCAGGCGCATCTTGTCTGAGTTAAGCAAACAAGGCGACATTCCGCTGACCCCTCAGCAGGTGAGGAGTCGATTAGATGATCTTGAGAAAAAAGCATACGTGACGAAAGGAAAAGGCAGGGCTGGAACGAAGATTACACTTGAAGGTCTTTCATTCCTGAAGTCGCTTGATGGTTATATACCGGTTCAATAAAGGAGGAAATCTATTGTTTACTGTAAAAGAAGAAATTGCAAACGCCGTTACACATGGCATTGGGGTTATTTTATCCATTCCAGCCATTGTTTTTCTCGTTTTATTCGCTGTTCAATACGGCACAGTCACAGACATTATTAGCTTTTCGATATTTGGTGCATCCATGCTGCTGCTTTATTTAAGCTCGACCCTGCTCCATAGCATTCGGCACAAAAAAACAAAAGATGTGTTTGAGATTCTCGACCACTCTGCTATTTATGTATTGATTGCTGGTACATATACACCCTTTTTACTTGGACCATTAAAAGGCGCACTCGGCTATACTCTCCTTGCGATTGTATGGGCTCTTGCTGCAGGTGGTATTGTCTTTAAAATCTTTTTCGTCAAACGGTTTATCATTGTTTCCACCCTCGTTTATTTATTAATGGGCTGGATGATTATCATCGCCATCAAACCGCTCTACATTCAATTAACGGGAGCAGGATTCGGCTTATTGCTGTTAGGCGGTCTATTGTATTCGGTTGGAACCATCTTTTATATTTGGCGTAAAATCCCTTATCATCATGCGATTTGGCACAGCTTTGTTCTCGGCGGAAGTGCGTCGATATTTTTCTGCATCCTATTCTATTGTGTCAATATCCCAGCGGCATAAAAAAAACCAGCATCCACTTTCGGATGCTGGTTTTTCTATGCGCGCTTTTGAACGTAATCATTGATCATGACAGGTGCTTTAATATGAATATCGACATTGACAGGACGCAGCCTTTTCACGATCTTCCCTGTTAAAAGACGATCCGTTCCGCTTGTTTCAATCGGAACAAGCGGACGATCACATTCTTCGGCAAGCGCCTCTGCAATGGCACGATATTTTTCTGAAAGCAATACACTCTGCCCAGACATGACTCTTTCTTTTGCTTCTTCTAATAATCCTTCATCAGACTGATTGTGACGAATAACCGCCATCTTTTTCAGCCATTGTTTTAAGATGGGGTAGCGAAACAGATTCGGCTTCGCTATGAAAGCAAATGGCTTCTCAAGGTGCCCAATTAATAATGTCGTTGTCACCGGATTAAGCTCATGGGTTACATAAATGACCGGTCCATCTGGCAGCTTCTTTTGCTGATGGATGGTCATCACTGATCCTGACTGATCAATACATCCTCTTGTAAACTTTTTCGCATGCTCATGAATGAGATTCATTCGTTTCGTATAGGAAATGCGCGGATCAGTTAATTCATGATCGTACAAATGCCTCATACTTTTTAAAAAGGATACAACAACATAAATCGTTAAAAACCAATAACGAAACAACCGTACTCCTCCTACTCATTTATCCTTCTTTTCTGTCATATACGACAAATTCATAATTGTAGGGGTTCTTTTCGTCACGATGGCCTTTTTCGCGTGATACAATCGTCCATTCGTCTTCATTGTAATGAGGAAAATAGCGGTCACCTTCAAAAGCATGATGAATGTGCGTGATGTAAAGACGATCCGCATATGGCATCATTTCCTCATACAGCTTAGATCCGCCAATGACAAATAATTCTTTCTCATTCTTCCCGATTGTTAAAATGTCAGCAATTGAATGGACAACCTCGCATCCCTCTCTTTGAAAAGAAGGACTTGTGGTTAAGACGATATTACGGCGGTTAGGCAACGCTCGTCCAATCGATTCAAATGTTTTCCTGCCCATGACAATGGTACGGCCGCCTGTGACTTTTTTAAAATAAGCTAAATCCGCGGGTAAATGCCACGGCATTTGATTATCTTGACCAATGACTCTGTCTTTACCTGTCGCCACAATCATAGAAATCATACACTGACTTCTCCTTTAATATGCGGATGCGGATCATAGTTCTCGAGCACAAAATCATCAAACGTAAAATCAAAAATGCTCTTTACATCTCTTGTGATGCGAAGCTGCGGAAGTGTGCGCTCCTCGCGCTCTAGCTGCATTTTCACCTGTGGAAGATGATTTTGATAAATATGAGCATCCCCAAGTGTATGAATAAACTCTCCTGGCTCAAGATTTGTCACTTTGGCAATCATCATCGTTAGAAGTGCATATGAAGCAATATTAAAAGGCACGCCTAAAAAGATATCTGCCGATCTTTGATAAAGCTGGCAGGATAATTTACCGTTTGATACGTAAAATTGAAACAAACAATGACAAGGAGGCAGGGCCATTTGATCAATTTCTCCTGGATTCCAAGCACTGACGATGAGTCTTCTTGAATTCGGATTGTGCTCAATATCATGGATCAGCTTGCTGATCTGATCCACGGTCTCTCCATCTCCGCTAGCCCATGATCTCCACTGCGCACCATACACACGGCCTAGTTCTCCATTCTCATCTGCCCATTCGTTCCAAATACGGACACCATTTTCTTGAAGATATTTGACATTTGTATCACCTTTTAAAAACCACAGTAACTCATGAATGATTGATTTTAGGTGTAATTTCTTTGTTGTTAATAAAGGAAACCCTTCCTGTAAATCAAATCTCATTTGGTAACCGAACGTGCTGATTGTGCCTGTTCCCGTTCTGTCACCTTTTTCATCCCCGTGCTGTAATACATGACGGCATAACTCTTTGTATTGTTTCATTTTTTTCATCCTTTATTTATGTTCTTGTTGTAGTTTACCTTATTTCTGCTTTTGTTGAAACCAAAAAAACACGTCTGCGTGATGAGCAGACATGTTTTTCTTATTATACTTGATTCACTCGATCCTGCTCTTCGTCCTTAATATCTTGGTGAGAGTGAGCAATGCGGCTTGCTGCTGCCGCGGCAAGAGCAGCGACAAGATCATCAAGGAAGGTGTGTACTTCTCCTGGACGACCTTCATCTAATTCTCGAATAATACCAAATTTCTCTTTATCTAAATAACCGAAGTTGGTCAAACCGATTGATCCATATACATTGACAATGGAAAGCGGAATAATTTCGTCAATTCCATATAGCGGCTCATCTGTTTCAACTAAGTGCTGTAAAGGTTCTGGCAAAAGTTTTTTTTCTGCCAGCTGATCAAGGGCAAGCCCTGTTAAAACAGCATGGACAATTTCCCTTTTTTTCAGCACTTTTTCAACATTTTCAATGCAGACACTAAGTGGAAGATTCGGATGATATTTTTCTTGAAGCTTAAGCACAATATGTGCGATATCTTCAATTTTCACTCCGCGATCGTTTAACATTTGTTTTGTAATGTGCACCATTTCGTTCATTGTATACTTTTTCAATTGGCATGACATCTCCTTCTAGTGGCTCATCCAGCTCGGCGGGGTGTTTTTGTCCCAGTAAATATTACCGAGTTCATGATGCGTCTGGAATCCATCTTCTGCTGTATGGTAATGAAAGTTAAACCAATATCCGCTATGAGGCGGCTGATCTCTTCTCACATGAAAACGGAGCAAATCTTCTCCGGTCTTCCGGTTGTAAATGTGAAAGATTTTTTCGCCATGTCCGCTGGAAGGTTGATCAGTTAAAACAACATCTTGAAATTTTTCGTCATCTTTGAAATTTGTTAAAAAGTCGGTTAACACTTGTTCAATCTTCGGTTGAATCTCTTCTCTGTACTCGTCTTCAATGACAGGTGTGATTTTATGACCAAATTTGAGAAAGGATTGGTTTTCTGCACTTGATAGAACCTCTTGCTTATATTGCTCAAAGGGATCTATCTGCTCTTTGTTGTCTTCTTGCGATAGTTCCCAGCTGTGCGTTTCATCTGATGTATCATAAACAGCTGTATAAGGGGACTTATCAGATGAAGAAAGTTCAGATGGCTTGTCTGTCATCAAAGCCGATGGAGGAGAGATTAAACCAAAAGTTGCAATCGTAAAGAGTGCAACAAGCGTTTTTCTCATCCACATCTTCATGATATCTAATTCCTTCCATAAGTTATCATACTGCTATTCTAGCATATAATGAATTTTCAGTCATTCAATTTGGTCATTGATTTGAGACTTTCTTTTTCATAATAAAACGTTTACAATGACAGTAACGGCGACTAAAATTTGGGAGGAATAGGTATGCTTGAAGGGTTTTTCGTCACGGCTTCCTTGCTGACATTATTTTATTTTGTCTATATGGAGATCACAGATTAAAAGCCCCTAATGAGGGCTTTCAGATTGTTGACAAAGGGCTAAAATGATCTTTATTTTAGTCCTTTGTCTTCTTTTCACCGTGATAGAAAACCTTTGGAGTCTAGGGAGCGGAGCGAATTTGACATTCGTGAGCACCGGCACGCAGACACCGAATGCGAGGGTTTGTCTACACGCTGAAAAGCCCTTAATGAGGGCTTCAGATTGTAGAGAAACTCATGTTTTTCTACAATCTTTTTTATTTTCAACGTAAGTATGATGGATGAGATTTAATGAAAAAGGCCTCCCACACACCTAGCCTAGCTTCG
>NZ_JBSPZB010000027.1:0-28348 GCF_053851875.1 Bacillus sp. A015 | reverse complement strand
AGCGAAGCTAGGCTAGGTGTGTGGGAGGCCTTTTTCAATACATTTCATTCTTCATACATACGTTAAAAATAAAAAAGATTGTAGAAAAACATGAGTTTCTCTACAATCTGACGTTTCTCCAAAAATGGAGAAACGTTTTTTTATGATGCAGAGGTTAATCGGTTCACAATAAACTCGAGCTGCCCTTCTAGTGACACTGGGTCATTAAAGAAGTAACCGACGGGGTCTATTTCAAATACATGTTTGTTTTGAACAGCAGGAAGTGATGTCCAGATGCTGCTTTTATACACTTGCTCTCCATTACTTTTAGAGCCGCTCCACGGACTGGTGAAAATATAGTCGCCTGCGAATTCTGGAAGTTTCTCAAGAGAAATATTTGCATAGCCTACGCCGCTATCGATGGCTTCTTTTTTGACTGCCTTCGGTGCTTTTAATTTCAACTCGTCATAAATGATTTCACCGCCGCGTGCAAATGTGTTTCCGAAAATATAAATGCCTTTATCAAATGGCGATACGATAGAAACCGTTTTGTTTCCGACAGCTTTTGTTACTTTTGGTTTCACTTCAGCGATTTTGGCATTCCATTTTGTGATCCAATCTGCTGCTTTTTTCGATGTGCCTGTCATTTTACCGAATTCTTTTAGCTGATCTTTAAAAGAATATTGATTGTATTTAATCGCAACGGTTGGAGCGATTTTTTTGTATTGATCAAATTTCTCATCTTCTCCCCAAGCAATAATCATATCTGGCTTCAAAGCTGCTACTTTTTCGACAGAGGGAGTCGTTCCAAGATTTTTAACTCCTTCCGTTTTTCCTTGATAGAAAGGGTTTTTGAAGATGGGCGCAGTTGCAGCCATCGGGGTCTTGCCAAGTGTAACGAGGTCTCCGTAGTAGCTTTCTGCAAGGAGCACAATTCGTTTCGGATCTTGAGGGAGTTTGACCTCACCTTTTGCATCTTGATAGGTGATCGTGTCATTCTTTTTGGCACCAGATTTTTTATTTGAAGTGCTGCCGCAAGCAGCTGTAAAAAGCATGAGGATGGTTAAGGAAATCAAAAGAAATCCAGTTCGTTTTTTCACAAAGGTTCTCTCCCATTCGAAGTTTTTGATAATGATTCTCAATATCAATTATATCGTAACATGATGGGAACAAAAATGCATCGGCTATTTTAGAACCAAAATGAAAATAGTGAAATTCTCCCGGTTTTTTTGGAGAAAATAAAGAAAATGATCAGAACAATGATTTCAAAAAGAAAAGAAAGTGATATACTAGACTTCGAGATTGATAATCATTGTCACTAATAAGGAATAGATATGAACGGAAAGGAAGAGACTGGTTTTGGGCTCACAATCGAATAAACAGCTGCCAGCCAAAGACGATGCGATTGATATTGTCACGAAGCCCTTTGGAACAGCAGCTGTTATCATCATAGGAATCATCGCTTTAGCATTTGGTCTTTTTTTATCGATATCACTAGGAGCGGCGAACATTCATTTGCACACTGTATGGGAAGCCGTCTTTCATTTTGATCCACAACAAACTTCACATCAAATCATCCGGGAATTAAGGTTGCCTCGTACAGTTGGAGCAGCACTCGTCGGTGCCTTTTTAGCCGTATCGGGGGCCATTATGCAAGGCATGACAAGAAATGCGCTTGCGTCTCCTGAAATTATGGGTGTGACAAATGGCTCTGCATTTGCGATTGCCATTGCGTTTGCTTTTTTCCCAGGGCAATCTTCTTTGACATTAATTCTTTGGTCATTTGTTGGTGCAGCACTCGGTGCCTCTATTGTGTTTGGTGTCGGTACTCTTTCAAAAGGTGGATTGACCCCAGTGAAGCTCGCATTAGCTGGTACGGCTGTTGGGGCACTTTTAAGCTCCATCTCCTCAGCAATTGCCATCCGGTTTGATGTCGCTCAAGACATGAGCTTTTGGTATGCTGGCGGCGTGGCAGGTGTGAATTGGAGCAATATTCACATCATTATTCCGGTTGCGATTGCAGGACTCATGATCGCGATGGTTCTTGCCCGCTCGATCACTGTTCTCAGCTTAGGTGATGAATTGGCAAAAGGACTTGGGCAGTACACGAAAACGGTCAAGGTGCTAGGAATATTGGTCGTCATTCTTTTAACAGGTGCTGCCGTGTCGGTGGCAGGTTCTATTGGTTTTATCGGGCTTGTCATTCCTCATGTCACTCGTTTCTTGGTCGGAGTTGACTATCGATGGATTATCCCATGCTCAGCTATTTTAGGGGCTGTTCTGTTAATTTATGCAGACATTGCTGCAAGGCTGGTCAATGCCCCATTTGAAACGCCAGTCGGAGCCATTACTGCGATTATAGGTGTTCCTTTCTTCTTATATTTAGCTAGACGTGAAAGGAGCGGAATTTAAATGGAAATGGTGCAGCAGGCAAAGAAAAAGAAATACAAACGAACGATGCTCATGATCTTTTTGTCGATCGTGGCTGTGTTCCTTATTAGTTTAAATACTGGAGAAATTCGTATTTCTCCGATGGATACATTGAAAACTTTTTTTGGATTCGGAAGTGAAATGGATGAGCTTGTATTATTCGAGTTCAGACTTCCAAGAATGGTCATCGCTTTACTAGTTGGCGCTTCTATCGCTGTATCAGGAGCGATTTGGCAAGGTGTTTCTCAAAACGGTTTAGCCGATCCCGGTATTCTTGGTGTCAATGCGGGCGCAGGCTTTGCAGTTGTTTTGTTTATTTTTGCATTCCAAGGCTCTATGTCGAACTTAGGTGATTTTACGATCTTTGTACTGCCGCTCTTCGCTTTTGTAGGTGCAGGCTTTGCTGCATTTCTCATCTATGTGTTAGCGTGGAAAAAGGGCATCACACCTGTTCGTTTGATCTTAACTGGTATTGGCGTCAATGCTGCATTTTCAGCAGCAATTGTGGTGATTCAATTAAAAATGAGCCCAAATGATTTTAACCAAGCGATTGTGTGGTTATCCGGAAGCATTTGGGGCTCAAGCTGGACGTATGTCCTGTCTGTCCTGCCGTGGATGCTGACTTTCCTTGTATTAGCAGTTGTAAGAGCACGCTACTTAAATATCATGAATTTGGGTGACCAGCTTTCCTACGGCTTAGGGATTTCGGTTCATAAAGAAAGAAGCTTTCTCATGCTGATTGCCGTTGCATTAGCAGGTGCTGGTGTCGCTGTTGCAGGAAGTATTTCTTTCTTAGGATTAGCTGCACCGCACTTGGCGAGAAAGCTTGTTGGACCGAAGCATCAAGGAATGATACCAGCCTCCGCTATGATTGGCGCGCTGTTATTATTACTGGCAGATACACTTGGACGCGTCATACTGGCACCATCAGAGGTGCCAGTTGGTCTTGTCGTTTCTGCTTTAGGCGCACCTTACTTCATTTACTTATTGATGAAAACGAACTAATGAGGAAGGAGAGTACAACATATGAAATCACTCGAAACAGAAAAGCTTTGTATTGGCTATAATGACCGTTTGATTGTAGACGATTTAAATATCAGTATCCCAAAAGGCAAGGTGACCACATTGATTGGACCGAATGGGTGCGGGAAATCAACGATTTTAAAAACAATGTCCCGTATCATGAAGTCCAATCAAGGAGCTGTTTACTTAAATGGCCAGGCCATCCATCAAACGCCAACAAAAGAAATTTCAAAACAAATGGCGATCTTACCGCAGACTCCAGAAGCTCCAAGCGGGCTGACAGTCTATGAGCTTGTGTCATATGGACGTTTCCCACATCAAAATGGATTTGGACGCTTATCAAATGAAGATAAACGAATCATCAGATGGGCGCTTGAGGAAACTGGGATGATCGCTTTTCATGACCGGCCAATTGAAGCACTCTCCGGTGGACAGCGTCAGCGAGTATGGATTGCGATGGCACTTGCTCAGGAAACAGAGCTGCTCCTATTAGATGAACCTACGACGTATTTAGATCTTGCGCATCAGCTTGAGATTCTTCAGCTATTAGAACGCTTAAACAGAGAGCAGGGCCGAACTGTGCTGATGGTCATTCATGATTTGAATCATGCAGCGCGCTTTTCACATTACATGATTGCCCTCAATCAAGGAAAAGTCATAAAAGACGGTACGCCTCATGAGGTCATGACCAAAGAGGTACTCGGTCAGGTGTTCCACATTGATGCAGAAATTGTTCTTGATCCTAGAACAAATAAGCCGATCTGTTTAACATATGATTTAATGAATCATGAAAGAAAGCTAGAAGCTGTGAATGGATAATAGTTGGACAAGGAACTCGGTGTGGCTACCGGGTTTTTTTGCGTCCCCCCGAAAATACCTAGTGCTTCCAATTTCTCCAGTTGATATTTTTTCGCTTTTATGCAGAAAAGAGGTACTTTTTTACTTTAGACAATGGTAATATACGGTTAGAGATCATAGCTGGAAAGGAAAGAGATGCGTGGAAACAGCAAAAATATTGATTGCAGATGACGAAGAAGCAATTGTGAAAATGGTTGAACGCGTATTAAAAAAAGAAGGATTTCAACATATCTATAAAGCCTACCATGCAGATGAAGCATTAGATGTTGTCAAAAACGAGGACATCCACCTCTTACTTCTAGATGTGATGATGCCCGGTAAATCTGGCTTTGATGTTCTTCCTGAAATGAGAAAATATACGAAAGCGCCCATTTTCTATTTAACTGCAAGAACGTCTGATGTAGATAAGCTGACAGGCTTTGCGCAAGGTGCAGACGATTACATCACAAAGCCATTTAACCCATTAGAGCTAGTGGCTAGAATTAAGGCCCACTTAAACCGAACATATATCTCCTTACAGGAGGAGCAAGAAGAGGCTCAAAGCCAGTATGAATATGACCATTTCTCCTATCATCCTCATGCAGCCGAATTGAAAGTGAGAGGAGATGTGACGGCATGCTCTGCTCAGCTTCTGTCCTTGCTGAAGTACTTTTGTGATCATCCGAATGTGGTTCTTTCAAAAGATCAAATCTATGAGAAAGTATGGGGCGTTCCATCATATGGTGATAACAACACCGTCATGGTTCATATTCGAAAGCTGAGAGAAAAGATTGAATTAGATCCGAGTCAGCCCGAATATATTGTGACCATCCGTGGTATGGGATATAAATTTATTCCGCATCCTGTTAAGGTTCTTAATTAATTCATGAATTTACGAACAAAACTTTTCTTTCACTTTGTCGGGCAAATGTTTATCGTCATTGCGATTCTGTTGATCGGGAATACGTTCTCTGAGAATCTATATTATAAAAAACACTATGAGAATATGACCGAAACTGGTTTAACAAAGGCTGATGGGGATACACTCATGAGCTGGCTTTATTTTAACGAGGATGGCAAAATGGAAGCTGAAGACCAACTCAAACAAGCAGTGAAAAAACGTGACGGCTGGCTGCAAGTGATTGATTCAAAAAAACATAGCGTATATAGCTATCACCTTCCTAAAAATATTCCAACATCCTATCAAAAGGATGAAATGATCAAGATCTTTGAAAAAAGACAATTTAAAGATTACAAGATGTACTTCTGGCCAATTGAGATTGATCAAGAAAGCTTTATCGTGTTATATGGGTTCAAAACGAACAGCATAAAGGTAGCCAATTATCTGAAGCAGCATGAGAAAAATCTGGCTGCACTTTCTCAATATTCGGTTGAAACGAAAAAATTTTTGAAAAGAATGAATGGATCGGTGCACCTGTTCAATGAAGAAGGAAAATATTTAAAAGGCATTCGAGCCAAAAACGATTTGAAACATAACGTCACGGATGTTGAATTGCTCAAGTACCAATCGAAGCCTTGGGAGTTTAGAAGTGACCTGTCTTATATCAAAGTGAATAAAAATCTATATTTGATCGTTTCGGTGCCAAACAAAGTATATAGCCCAGACGAGCTGTATGATAAAGAGACAGATGCTTTAAATCAATATACAACCATCCTGATTGCAGGTCTTGCACTCACTATTATTATTGTCATGACATTATGGTACTCGTATCGCTATGGGCTGCCGATCTATCACATTATTCGCTGGCTGATTTTTTTATCAAGAAATAAATTGCAGGAACCAACAAACAGAAAAGGGATTCCAGTTAGTAAAAATAAAAAGGGCCGTATTAAGCGGGAATACCGGTTGTTTGAGGATATCCTCAAAACAATGGATCAGCTCACGAATACCTTAAAAGAGAATGAAGCAAACCGCAGAAAAATTCAAACCACAAGGGAAGAATGGATTGCAGGATTGTCTCATGATTTGAAAACGCCCCTTAGTACGATTTACGGCTATGGACTGATGCTTGAATCTAATCAATATCAATGGTCCAAGGAAGAAGTCATGGAAATGGGACAGGTCATCCGTGAGAAATCAGAGTATATGTCGACCTTGATTGAGGATTTAAACCTCACGTATCGACTGAAAAACGGCGCATTGCCTATTAATCGAAAACCTGTCGAGCTCGGTGAATTCTTAGCATCCATTATGGACGAGTTTTCAAGAAGCTCATTTTCAGAAGATTACCCATCCTCCTTTGAAGATCAAACTGATGGTGTCATGTTTGAGATCGACAAAGCCTGGTTCAGACGAGTGATTGAGAACCTGCTAGCGAATGCAGTCAAGCATAACCAAAAAGGAACTCATATTACAGCTACCTTATCTGAAACAAATGAGGAAGTTCGGATCGAAATGAAAGACAACGGATGCGGAATGGCACAAGAAACGGTTGATCATTTATTTAACCGCTACTACAGAGGGACAAATACGAACGATCCAACGAATGGAACAGGACTCGGGCTGGCGATTGCAAAAGAGCTTGTCTTGCTGCATGACGGTGATATTCAAGTTGAAAGTGAACTAGGTGCAGGAACAACTATTGCGATTATCCTAAAAAAATCATCACCTGTAAAATAGCAAAAAAACGATTTTCTTTTTTAAAGGAGATCGTTTTTTCCTATTTTAGGATTGAAATCAACTTTGTAAACGATTACAATAAAATTGTTAACGTGAACAAATTATTTTTCATTCTATAAGAGAGATGGGGGAGTTTCATGAAAGCCTTTTTAGATGAGCAGTTTTTACTGAACAGTCGAACGGCGGAAAAGCTATACCATGAGTTTGCAAAAGACCTTCCGATTATAGATTACCATTGTCATTTAAGTCCAAAAGAAATCTATGAAAATAAAACATTCCAAAATATAACCGAAGCATGGCTTTACGGAGATCATTATAAGTGGCGTGCCATGAGAGCAAACGGTATTCCTGAAACACACGTAACAGGAGATGCATCAGATCATGAGAAATTTTTAGCGTGGGCAAAGACCGTTCCAATGACCATAGGAAATCCGCTCTATCACTGGACTCACCTAGAGCTGAGGCGATATTTTGATGTAGAGGAACTTTTGAATGAGGAGAACGCAGACATCATCTGGCAGAAAGTAAATGAAAAGCTGCAGGGAGAGGGTTTTGGTGCGAGAGACTTCATTGTGAAATCGAATGTTGAAACGGTTGTGACAACAGATGATCCGGTCGATTCGCTTCACTATCATCAAAAACTGTGGGAAGAAGGATTCTCTGTGCAAGTGCTGCCAGGGTTTCGGCCTGATAAGGCACTCGATATAACGAATGATCTGTTTGTCGAGTATGTTCATCAGCTGGCAGAGGTTTCAGCTATCACCATACAATCCTATCAAGACTTTTTAAAAGCGCTTCGTGTGAGAATTGATTTCTTCCATGAACAGGGCTGTTTGATCTCAGATCATGCCATCAATGAAATGACGTATGAAGAAACGACAGAGGAAGAAGTCGAAATCATCTTTCATAAAAGACTGTCTGGGCATCCATTGACGGAAGAAGAGAAGATCAAATTTAAAACGCAGACATTCATTATGCTAGGTCAGGCATACTGTGAGCGGGGCTGGGCGATGCAGCTTCATATCAATGCGCTTAGAAACAATAATACGAAAATGTTTGAACGGCTCGGACCTGATACGGGGTATGATGCGATGAATGATGAGGACATTGCAAAGCCGCTTTGCCGCATATTAGATCGTTTAGAACAAGAACATGCACTGCCGAAAACCATCCTGTATTCCTTGAATCCTAGGGATAATGTGGTGATTTCAACATTGGCTGGAAGCTTTCAAGATGGGAAGACACCTGGGAAGATGCAGCACGGGACAGCCTGGTGGTTTAATGATACGAAGCAAGGAATGACAGAGCAGATGATGGCTCTTTCCAGTATTGGACTGATCAGCCGTTTCATTGGTATGCTGACAGATTCACGAAGCTTTCTGTCATATACAAGACATGAATATTTCCGAAGACTGCTTTGTGATATCATCGGAGATTGGGTAGAAAAAGGAGAAGCCCCATATGATCTCGAGCTGTTAGGGGAAATCGTGAAAGGAATCAGCTATGAAAATGCCAAGCAGTATTTTCAATTTGACCGAGCAAAGCAGCTCCAGCATCAAAGCAAGATCACGTGAAGAAAAAGGCAAGAAAATGAAAGCGGTTTTATGATAAGATGGTAAAAAATCATAAAAGGCGGAATAGCATGACAGTCACAATTAAAGACATAGCAAAATTGGCAAACGTCTCTCATACCACTGTATCAAGGGCTTTGAATAACAGTCCTTTTATTAAAGAGAAGACAAAACAAAAGATTTTGTCGATTGCAAAACAGCTGAATTATTCACCGAATGTCCATGCCAGAGGCCTTGTATCACAAAAATCATTTACAATCGGTCTGTTTTTTACGAGTTTAACAGAAGGCACATCCTCAAGTTTTTTCGTGGATGCGTTAAAAGGCGTCAATAGTGTCATGACAGAACACTATAATCTGTTTGTACGAGGGATTGACGACTTTCACGATTACACAACCATTCATAAACAACGCTATGATGGCATTTTGCTTATGAGTCAAAGCGAGCACGATGAAGCGTTTATCCATCATGTCAAGAAACAGGGCATTCCCATCATTGTGCTGAATCGCCGTGTGGAAAGTAATGAAGTGATGAATATATTAGCTGATGATAGTCAAGGGGCATACCAAGCAGCGCACTATTTCATACACCAGGGGCATAAACAAATCGCCATCATTGAAGGGAAAGAAGGCTTTAAATCGACTCAGGAAAGAAAAGCTGGCTTTCTGCAAGCGTTAATTGATCATCATGTGCCAATGAAGAAAGAATATATGATCACAGGCGACTATCATATGAAAAGCGGCTATGAATCAATGGAAGCCTTGCTGACTCTTGATGAGCCGCCAACAGCACTTTTTTGCTCAAACGATGACATGGCCATTGGGGCGATGAATGCTTTATATGCAAAAGGCAAAACGTGTCCAGGCGATATCTCTATTATCGGTTTTGATGATATTGCATTTTCATCCTATACCACGCCTGCACTGACAACGGTGAAAAAGCCGATTGAAAAAATGTGTGCACTTGGAGCAGAGGCTATCCTTTCAGTCATAAACGGTGAAGAGCAAGAAGAAGATCATATGGAAAAAGTGTATGTACACACAGAGCTGATGATCAGAGATTCAGTCAAAAAGGTGCAGTAACCGGCATCTTTTCAGAGAGAAATGTTCACGTGTGCAAAAACATACAGGGAGGGTAAACCATTTGAAACGATTATCTAAAGCCATATACCCGGCGGCTGAGTATCCAGAAACGATTTTGCAAATCGGTGAAGGGAATTTTATGCGTGGATTTATCAATTGGCACATCCAGAAGCTGAACGACTGCACAGATTTTAAAGGAAGAGCCGTTGTTGTTCCTCCTCGAAAAGGGTCAGTTGCAGCTTTAAATGAACAAGATGGCTTGTACACCTTATGTATTCAGGGCTATCATGACCAGAAAGAAATGAATGAACGCATGGTCATCCAATCGATTAGCAGAGGAATCAGTACGTATACCGATTACGAAGGCTTTTTACATGTAGCTGAAAACCCGGATCTGCGCTTCGTCTTCTCAAATACGACAGAGGCAGGGCTTGTGCTCAGAAAAGAAGATCGCTTGGAGGATCGACCGCAGGCAAGTTTTCCAGGAAAGCTGACGGCCTTCTTGTATCATCGGTTTAAAGCGTTTTCTGGAGATGAGCACAAGGGGCTGCTCATCCTGCCTTGTGAATTGGTCGAGTACAACGGTGATCGATTAAAAGAATATGTGATCGGCATGGCAGCTGAGTGGAATCTTCCGCCTGCCTTTGTTACTTGGCTGAAGGAAGCCAACACGTTCTGTAATACGCTTGTGGATCGGATTGTCCCTGGATTTTCTAAGGAAGCGGCTGAAGCCGTACAAAAGGAAGAAGGGTATATAGACGAATTGGTTGTCACGGCAGAATATTATCACCTGTTTGTTATTGAAGCTCCTGCCTTTGTTCAAAAAGAGCTTCCCTTTCAAGAAGCAGGACTAAATGTGCTTTTTGTAGAGGATATTGCGCCTTACCGAATGAGCAAGGTCCGCATTCTAAATGGAGCACATACAGCGATGGTGCCGATTGCGTATTCATGTGGTTTAGAGACCGTAAAAGAGGCTGTGGAAGATGAGCAAGTTGGTCCGTTCATCAGACGTATGCTGGAGGAGGAAGTGCTGCCAGGGCTGAAGCTTCCTGAAGATGAGCTGTTTCTTTATACACAATCTGTTTGGGACCGCTTTTGCAATCCATTTGTGAAGCATCAATTACTGGATATTGCTTTGAATGGTGTATCTAAATTTCAAACACGTATTCTTCCGTCCTTGCTTGATTATGTCGTGCTTAAGAAACAGCTGCCAATGAAGCTTGTCTTTTCACTTAGCAGTCTCATTTATTTTTACAGCGCAAGCGCAGATAAGGTAAAGGATGATGAGAATGTGATGACATTGATGAAGGAAGCCTGGGAAGAGGAGAACCATTCCAATGAAACGATTGCAGTCCACATTCTTTCAAACGAGCAATTATGGGGAAGGGATTTAACCGATATAGAAGGATTGAGCCGCGCAGTAGCCAATCAGCTTACCTTCATACAGGAGCATGGGATGAGAGCAGCTGTTCAGCGAATGCTGCATCATCAATATGAAAGTCAGGGGGAAAAGGCATGAAAGACTTTATTGTGATTCACCCTTCAGATAATGTAGGTATCGCTTTAAAAGTGCTTGAGCAAGGTGAGAAGCTGCAGCAGCAAGGACATACAGTTGTCTTAAAAGAAACCGTCGCAAAAGGTCATAAATTTGCTTTGGCTGATATCAAACAACGAGAGAATATCATCAAATACGGCTATCCGATTGGTCATGCAACGAATGCGATTTCTGCCGGAGAATGGGTGCATACGCATAACATTAAAACCAATCTATCAGGCAAGCTCGATTACGAATATCGACCTTCTTTAACAGAAAACCCCTATAAAAAAACAAATCTTACTTTTAAAGGCTATAAACGAAAAAATGGCGAAAGTGGTATACGCAATGAGCTTTGGATCGTCCCAACCGTCGGCTGCGTCAATGGCATCGCGGATCAAATCATCCAAATATTCACTGCTGAAATGGGCGGAAACATTCATCCTTTTGAAACGGCTCTCGTATTAAAGCACAATTATGGATGCTCACAGCTTGGAGATGATCATGAAAATACAAAAACCATTTTACAAAATGCCGTGAAACATCCAAATGCTGGAGGGATACTCGTTCTAGGTCTTGGTTGTGAAAACAATGATATTGAGGATTTTCAATCGACATTGGGGGAGTATGACCGTGCGAGGGTGAAATTTTTAAGAAGCCAAGAAGTAGGGGATGAAATTGAGACGGGAGTTGCTTTACTCAAGGAAATTTATGATGCGGCGAAAGAAGATCAGCGTGAAGAGATTCCGTTATCTGAGTTGAAAATCGGCTTGAAGTGCGGAGGATCAGATGGGTTCTCCGGTATTACTGCAAATCCGCTTTTGGGCAGGCTGTCCGATTTTATTGTGGCCCAAGGCGGAACGACGGTGTTAACAGAAGTGCCCGAAATGTTTGGTGCTGAAACGATTCTTATGGAGAGAGCGGAATCAGAAGAGACATTCGACAATATTGTGCAAATGATCAATGGTTTTAAACAATACTTTCTGGATCATCGACAGCCAGTATATGAAAATCCTTCCCCGGGAAATAAAGCAGGAGGAATTTCGACATTAGAAGATAAATCTCTCGGCTGTACACAAAAAGCAGGTACTTCTGACATCAAAGATGTATTGAAATACGGAGAGCTGCTGAAACGAAAGGGACTGAATTTATTAAGTGCGCCTGGTAATGATCTGGTTGCTTCATCCGCCCTTGCAGCGTCTGGCTGTCAGCTGGTGCTCTTTACAACAGGCAGAGGGACACCGTTTGGCACATTTGTTCCAACAATGAAGGTATCGACCAATACCTCTTTATATGAAACAAAAAAACACTGGATTGACTTTAATGCTGGGGAATTGCTTGAGGATGTACCAGAAGATGTGGTGCTAGAAAAATTCATTTCAACGATTATTGATGTGGCGAGTGGAAAGCTGTTAAATCATGAAAAAAACAATTTTAGAGAGCTGGCCATTTTTAAAACAGGTGTCACACTTTAAGGCGACTGGGGGATGAGAAAGTGTCTAAAAAACGGGATTTGATGTATATCACAGCTGGAACGGTACTAACAGGAATTGGACTCGTTCGTTTAGCAAAGCAAGGGAAGAAAGATAAAGAAGCGATTGGATTGGATCATGTATTAAAGCAGATAAAAGCGCCGATGTTCCCTGATCGTGAATTGAATGTGGTTCATTATGGCGCAGACGCGAAAGGGACAGAGCATTCAACAAATGCCATTCAGTCTGCAATTGATGATGCGCATCGTTTGAAAGGGGGGCGTGTGCTGATTCCTGAAGGAACGTTTGTGACAGGTGCTCTTGAATTGAAAAGCAATGTAGAGCTTCATCTGCATGAGAACGCCTATGTGACATTCAGCCAAGACCCACGTGATTACCTTCCGCTCGTACTGACAAGATATGAAGGGATTGAGCTTTATAATTATTCTCCGCTCATTTATGCTCACCATGCAGAAAACATCGCCATTACAGGAGCTGGAACGCTTGACGGGAGAGGTGATGAGCATCATTGGTGGCCTTGGAAGTATGGAACGAATGGTCAGCCCTCTCAGGATCGAGACCGTCAGCTTCTGTTTGAAATGGCAGAAAAGAGAATACCGGTGGAGGAAAGAGTTTTTGGCGAAGGCCATTATTTAAGATCGAGCTTTATACAGCCATACCAATGTCAACATGTTCTCATTGAAGGAGTAACAGTAAAGGATTCACCAATGTGGCAAATTCATCCGGTGTTAAGTGAAAACGTCATCGTCCGCGGGGTCAATATCATCGGGCATGGACCAAACACAGACGGTATGAATCCAGAGTCTTGCCGGAATGTGCTCATTGAAGATTGTTATTTTGATAATGGAGATGATTGTATTGCCATTAAATCTGGCAGAAACGAGGACGGACGGAGAATCGGGGTCCCATCTGAAAATATTGTCATTCGTAGAAATGAAATGCGTGATGGACACGGCGGAGTGACGATCGGGAGTGAAATCTCTGGCGGGGTCAGGTATGTATACGCAGAGGATAATATCATGGACAGTCCAAACCTTGACCGGGCACTGCGCATCAAAACCAACTCTGTTAGAGGCGGTACCATTGAGCACATTTATTTTAAAAACAATACAGTCAAAAGCTTAAAGCATGAAGTTGTCTGTATCGACATGATGTATGAGGAAGGAGATGCTGGTCTTCACCGTCCTGTTGTACGTCATATTGAAGTAGAAGGGCTAAAAAGCATTGGCGGACGATATGGTGTGAAAATCGCCGCGTACTCACATTCCCCAGTCACACACTTCAAAATGAAAGATTGTGTGATAGATGATGTCACGTATCCACTTTCTTTAGAGCATGCAATCTCTCCATCCTTTCAGAAAGTCGTCATAAATGGGGAACAAATCAACCAATAGCAGAAGGGAAAACAGCCTTTTTTACGGCTGTTTTTCTGTTATAAGAACAGAAAAGACGCTTTTGGAAATCACATATACAACCTATCTGCACTGTAGTATAATATTCCCGAAATTAGAAAAGAATTGACGAAAGAGATTGCGTCAAGCAGTACATAAATCAGGGGGTTCATTCATGAAAAAGTTAACAGCCATTTGGCTATCTTTATTGCTTGTGATAGGTGTTTTAGCAGGATGTGCAGGTGCTGAAACAGATCACAAAGCAACGGGTTCACAAAATAAAGAAACAGCGGCTGCGGCATTTCCTGTATCGATTAAAGATGCAGCTGGCAAAACAGTCGAAATCAAAGAACAGCCCAAACGGATTGTTTCTTTAATTCCAAGTAATACAGAGGTTGCCTATGCACTTGGCCTTGGCGATAAAATGGTCGGACGATCAGATTTTGACAATTATCCAAAGGAAGTCGAAAAGGTAGAGAAGATTGGCGGTCTTGAATTCAATGTAGAGAAGGTCATTTCCTTAAAGCCTGACCTCGTATTAGCACATGCATCACAAATGGGATCAAAAGATGGATTTAAACAGCTTGAAGATGCAGGTATTCAAGTGCTGACTGTAAATGATGCAACGTCCTTCAAGGATGTGTACAAGTCGATTCAGATGATCGGCGAAGCAGCCGGCGTGAAAGAAGCATCAACGAAGCTTTTAGACGAGATGAAATCAAAATTGAATGACCTTAAGAAACAAGCAGAGGCCATTTCCAAAGACAAACAAAAAAACGTCTTTGTTGAAGTGTCAGGTGCTCCTGAAATCTATACAACAGGTAAACATACATTTATGGACGAAATGCTTTCTGTCATTCATGCAAAAAATGCCGCGAGCGACCAAACTGGCTGGGTACAGATGACGGAAGAATCGATTATCAAACGAAATCCTGATGCCATTGTCACAATTGATGGTTCCAGCTTAGCTGATCTGAAAAAAAGAGACGGCTGGAATGCGATCAAAGCAGTCAAAGAAAAACAAGTCTTTCAATTGAATACGGATCTCGCATCAAGACCGGGACCGCGATTGGTTGAAGGAGTCGAGGCTCTTGCGAAAAGCATTTATCCTGACACGTTCAAATAAATTCATCATCGCATATACACTAAGTGCTTTACTTCTTGTGGTGAGCATTGGAATGGGAATCTCCTTTGGCAGTTTAGGGATTCCCATTCCTTCTATTCTTCGTATATTTGTTCATGAACTATCCGGAGTGCAGGTCGGAACCATTGATTCGATCGATCGCAATATTATGATGAACATCCGGCTGCCGAGAGTGATATTAGCGGCATTAGTCGGAGCAGCGCTGGCGTTATCTGGTGCAGCCTTTCAAGGTTTACTAAAAAATCCTCTCGCTGACCCTTATACGCTAGGGGTATCTCAAGGGGCATCAGTTGGGGCCGTAGCGACACTGTTTTTTAGCTTGCAGCTCCCTTTGCTTGGCAGTGTCACACTGCCTTTTTTCAGTATGACAACAGCGCTTGTGACACTATGTCTCGTCCTCTTTTTTGCGCGTCTTGTTCATCGGGGGATGAGCATCTCCTCTTTAATCTTGACAGGTGTGATTTTCAGCTCTTTTTTAGGTGCGCTCATTTCATTAATGATTGCTTTAACGGGTGATGATCTAAAAGAGATGATTCATTGGCTTCTTGGTAGTGTGTCTATGAGGGGCTGGCGTTATATTGCCCTTTTCCTCCCTTTCTTTCTCGTTGGTACCTTTGCGCTCATGTTGATGGGACGAGATTTGAATGTCATGACGTATGGCGAAGAAAAGGCAAAACTATTAGGGGTACACGTGAAAAGGAGCAAATATATGGTTCTGCTTGCTGGTTCGATTCTGACTGGAAGTGCGGTAGCGGTATCAGGAACGATCGGATTTGTGGGACTTGTAATCCCGCATTTTATCCGTCTTTTAGCCATCACGGATCACCGGCATCTGCTGCCTTTGTCTATGCTAAATGGCGCTTCCTTTCTCGTTTTAGCAGATGTGTTATCCCGTACCATCATTGAGCCGACTGAATTGCCTATTGGCATCATTACTGCGTTAATTGGTGCACCTGTATTTGGCATCATCCTCATTCGCAGATATAGAGGAGGAACGCATCTATGATTCAAGTGAAGGAAGTCAGAGGTGGGTATGGTGAGAAAGAGGTCATTCGTGGCATCAGTTTTGAGGTAAAACAAGGAGAATTTCTCGGTATACTTGGACCAAATGGGAGCGGCAAGACGACCTTGCTCAAAATGATAGCAGGTATTTTAGCACCCGAGAGCGGTCAAGTACGCCTGAGCGGTCATCCAATTCAATCCTACCGGCCAAAGGCGCTTGCGCAAAAACTAGCTGTTTTACCGCAGAAAACCGAGCAGGCCTTCTCATTTACAGTCGAAGAAACTGTTCAATTTGGGCGTTATCCTTATCAAAAAGGATGGCTGCAATCTGTCACGAAAGAAGATGTGCAGGTCGTAAGCAGAGTGATGGAACAAACGGATGTTGCTCAATTTAAGGATCAATCTATCCATGAGTTAAGCGGGGGAGAACAGCAGCGCGTGTATTTGGCCCAGGCATTAGCTCAGCAGTCTGAATATTTATTGCTGGATGAACCAACAAGTTTTCTTGATTTAGCCTATCAAAAAGAATTGCTTGATTTAATTAAAGAAGAGACCACTTCCTCTAGATTAACGGTGGTCGGTGTGTTTCATGATGTAAACATCGCCAGTCTGTATTGCGATCGGCTGCTGCTGATTCATGAAGGAAAGGCTGAAATGTTAGGACAGCCGCATCACGTCTTGACGACAGAGCGGATCAACCGTGTGTATGAAACGAGTGTTACACCGCTCCAGCATCCACTGCGAGCAAACCCACAGCTGATGATTGAGCCTGTTGCCACTTCTAAAGTATCAAGTGTGAAGTTAGCGGATGGCTGGAGAACACATAGCTCAAAAGGAATGACGTTTTCCATCAAACAGCCGCTTCGCATACTTTCTTCACATGAGAAAAGCGGAGGCTTCTTTTGGAAAAGATCACTCGGAACGGGAACTGAGACTCTTCATGAAATGCTAGGTGGTTGTGAAGGCAGCTTGTTTCTCGTCCAATCTGATGGACCAAAGCAATACGCCGCAGAAGACAATGAAGAGGATATGGTTCTTTACGGGATGCGTCAGCAAGAAGAGCTGACCGTTTGGCTTGTGCTGAAAGGGTCTTTATCAGATGGAGCGTCTATTCAGCTGATGGGCCAGCTTATGCAGATCATTCAACAAGAGACGAGCATCCCCATCCATCATCTTTGTATCGCTTCTGCCAATGCCATAGAGAAGGAACCTGATGCTATTTTACACGAAAGATTACGAAAGAAAGTGCACCGGCTTCTTCATACTTTGGATGCAATTAAAAAGTGAACGGACTCGTTCACTTTTTTGCGTTGTTTCGTTCATCGTTTCGTATTCAAATCGACAGAACATGAAAATCACAGTGTTTCAGTAAAACAAATACATCCTATTCACTTCAGGGTATACTAAGAGCAAAGTGATAGACAGGGGGAAAACCGATGAAACTTTATACAAAAACCGGGGATCAAGGCCAAACAGGCTTGATTGGCGGAAGAGCCGATAAAGATGACATGAGAGTAGAAGCGTACGGTACGTTAGATGAGGCGAATAGCTTCATTGGACTTGCGCATGCAAATTTACGGCAGCATGGCGAATTGTTTCAAGATATCTTGTCAGAGCTGATCGTCATTCAGCATGAGCTTTTTGACTGCGGCGGCGATTTGGCAGCGGTGAAGCCGTGTAAAGAAGGCAAATTAACAGCAGAGTCTGTGGCAGTCCTTGAGCAAAGAATGGATGTGTATGTAGAGGAAGCCTCACCGCTCACCAAGTTTATTTTACCGGGCGGCCAGGAAGGCGCTGCTTTCTTACATGCGGCGCGGACAGTCGTCAGAAGAGCAGAGCGGCATATTGTGACGCTGGCGAAGCAGGAGGAGATTCCAGCAGTTACGCTCACATATGTGAACCGTCTTTCTGACTATTTGTTTGCAGCCGCACGTATCGTCAATCATCGGCTCGGTGAAACTGATGTTGAATATGAACGAAGTGCAGATGTGTTTCGTTCTAAATAAGGGAAGCACTCTTCGAATCAGAAGAGTGCTTTTTTGTTGGATTCTAACGCTTAGTCTGAGCATAGTTACGACTCTGGTCGCAATCAAAGATCAATCTGCGACACGTTTTGCCAGCTTTCTTTTTTGACTATAGTAAAAGCAAGGAGCAAGAAAGGAGGCATGAAGATGAAAATAACAAGTAAAACAATCATCGGTTCGATTCTTATGTTTGTCGGTTTATCCATCTTCTTTGGTGGTTCACTTGGAGGGCTGATCCCAACTCTTATTGGGGCGTGGCTCATCTATGTAGGTGTAAAAAAATATGATAAAGGCAGTAAAACCGCAGGTGTCATTCTAGCTGTCATTGGTGTGCTGCTCGTTGTGCAATCTCTGCCATTTTTACTCGGAATTGCATTTGCTGGAACACTTCTCTATTTTGGCTGGACGATGGTAAATGGTGAATCAGCTAAAGAATCATCAGGCAGATCATATAGGGAGCCGGGTGCGGCACCGAACATGGAAGAACCCATCCACACGTCATTTGATCAAGAATGGGAAGACTTTTTAAAGAAAAAATAAAGGGAGGAATATTAAATGGTATTAAGAAGGGTAAGAGATATGTTTGTTGCAACCGTCAATGAAGGCTTAGATAAACTGGAGAATCCACGTGTGATGCTGAATCAATACGTTCGTGATATGGAGGACGATATTGCCAAAGCGAAACATGCGATCATCAAACAGCAAACGATTCAGCAAGGCTTCCTGCGTCAAGCAGATGAGACAGAAGCATTTGCTGATAAGCGAAAGAAGCAGGCTGAGCTGGCATTTCATGCGGGAGAAGAAGAGCTTGCACGAAAAGCGCTCACTGAAATGAAGTATTTTGAAGAAAAGCATAAGGAGTATCAGGATGCCTACCAGCAATCTGTGAAACAATTGAAAGAGCTGAAAGAACAATTGCAGCATTTAGAAACGAAGCTGCGTGATATTAAAGACAAGAAGCAAGCACTCATTGCAAGAGCAAATGCCGCACAGGCAAAGCAGCATATGAACGAATCCATTAATAAAGTAGACAGTGAAAGTGCATATAAGGAATTTCTTCGAATGGAGAATCGTATAGAAGAAATGGAGACAAAAGCAGGCAGCTATGCACAATTTGCAGAGCAAGGTGCGTATGCTCATCTAGATTATGCCGATGAGGTTGAAAAAGAATGGCAGAAGCTCAAGCTGGAGAAGAAGCCTGAACAGCAGCAAGCAAAATAAGGAAGATGTGTCAAGTCGGAAGAAATGCAGGCTTTTTCTTCCGATATTTGATTTCTTTCTGTTTCGCTTTTCCTTATAATAAAAAGGCCAAACGCTCAAATCAACGAGCGGTAACCTCACAGCCGAGAATTTCTCAGCAAAACGTGTGGAAATCAAAGCTACATCTGGCAGACTCTCAGTGTCTCATATCAATGCGGAGGATAGTGACATTGGTGCAACTTCGGGCCGTGCCGATATTAAAGATGTCAAAGGGGAGCTGCAATTGAGCATGACAAGCGGTAGATTGACGGCAAGTTTTGATACAATAGATTCACCTGTCTTCTTTCACATGACATCAGGCAGTGCAAAATTCAATTTGCCAGATGATGGAGACTTCAAAGTCCAAGTGAAAAAAACAAGTGGAAGCATCGATCATTCGTATAACTTTGATCAAGCCGATAATGAAGGTCGAGACTTTACAGGTACGCGGGGAAAAGGGACACACTTAGTTGATATTGAGATGACAAGTGGCAGCCTAAAACTACGGTAATGAACGTAAGAAAGGAAGGAGGCGAGTCAACTGCGTTTTTCAAGAAATCAAATTTTAGGTATCATTGTTGTGATTTTTGGTATTAATCTATTTCTCAAAATTATTGGGATCGGAGCAGATCTGTTTTGGCCTGTGTTCTTTGCTCTAGCTGGCTATTGGCTGCACTCACGATCCAAACGTTGGCTCGGTTCAGTTTCCTATATTTTTGCCGGCTTTCTCTTCTTGAAGTTTCTGCTAAATATCACTTTTAGTTTAACAGGATATTTATTTGCTGCCTTTTTGATCTATGCTGGTTATCGCTTATTGAAGAACAAACCCGTTTTTGATGTCGATAAAAAGGAAACATCAGACGAGAAAAAGCATTCACTGAAAGTCAATCTTGAAAAAAAGAGCGACCAAAAGAAAACAAAAAGCCAGACAAAGCCGCACAAAGAGCATGATTTTTTTATTGGTGAAGTCAGACTGATGAAAAAGCCGTTTCAATTAAGTGATTTGACGATTTCGGGCTTTATTGGTGATGTCAAAATTGATTTATCAAAGGCCATCATCGCGGAAGAAGAAAGCACCATCGTCATCAGTGGACTTATTGGAGATGTGGATATTTACGTACCGCAGGATATTGAAGTATGTGTGAGTGCTTCAGCTGCCATTGGTGATATGAAAATCATTGATGAAAAAAGAAGCGGGTTCAGCAGTAAGGTGTATGTGATGACCGATGATTACGATGAGAGTAAGCGAAAAGTGAAAATCTCCATTTCTCTACTGATTGGAGATGTGGATGTGAGGTACTTATGAGGAAACTGCATTTAGGCATCCAGTGGCAATCTGTTCGTCTCGCAGTTGGGATCTCGCTCGGTGTTGTCATCATGACGACGCTGCCGATGTTTTTTTATTACCAGCTTGACCCCATGATCCTGCTGTCTACGCGGTGGTTCGGCATCCCGTTTTTTTGTATTTTACTCATCATTAGTCTTGCCATTGGCGTTTCTGCCGGGCATGTGTTTGGCTATCAGCATAAGAAACGGCTGGATCAGCTTGTGGAGTCGATTTTGAAGTTTGAAAATGGGAATTTTGCGTATAGACTGCCGTCTCTAGGTGACGATGAAATTGGCTTAGCGGCCGATCAATTAAATGAGATGGCGAAACGGATTGAGGGGCAGGTAGCCTCCTTACAAAAGCTCTCAAATGAGCGGGCTGAATGGCAGGTTCAAATGAAGAAATCGGTTGTCTCAGGAGAGCGTCAGCGTCTAGCACGTGAACTGCATGATGCAGTCAGCCAGCAGTTATTTGCGATCTCCATGATGACCTCTGCCATTCTTGAAGGAATGAAGGAACAGGATGAAAAGATTTTAAAGCAAATGCGTCTTGTCGAACGAATGGCTGGCGATGCACAAAATGAGATGCGCGCACTACTTCTGCATCTAAGGCCGATCACACTTGAAGGAAAAGACTTGAAAAAAGGCTTGATTGAGCTGCTAAATGAATTCCAGGCAAAGCAGCCGATTGATATTGATTGGGAAATCGAGGATGATGTCCCGTTATCTAAAGGGGTGGAAGACCACCTATTCCGAATTGTGCAAGAAGCCCTTTCAAATGTGTTTCGGCATGCAAAGGCGACAAAGGTCACCGTGCGTCTGCTCATTAGAAATCGGCAAGTGCAGCTGAAGATCATCGACAACGGTATCGGTTTTCAAACGGATCATGTGAAGACGGCCTCCTACGGACTTGAATCGATTCGAGAAAGAACAAGTGAAGTGGGCGGTGTCGCAGAGATTATGTCATTTGAGGGAAAAGGAACACAAATTGATGTGAAGGTTCCCATTTTTGATGAAGGAAAAGGAGAGAACGTTCGATGATTCGAGTGCTTTTAATCGACGATCACGAAATGGTGAGAATTGGGCTTGCCGCCTTTTTAGAGGCACAGGCTGATATTGAAGTCATCGGTGAAGCGTCAGATGGACAAAAAGGTGTAGAGCTAGCGGTTGAACTAAAGCCAGATGTGATTTTAATGGATCTTGTGATGGAAGGAATGGATGGCATCGAAGCAACGAAAAGAATTTGTCAGGAAATCGAAGAGGCGAAAATTATCGTTCTGACGAGCTTTATTGATGATGATAAAGTCTATCCAGTTATTGAGGCTGGTGCTTTGAGCTACTTATTAAAGACATCCAAGGCAGGAGAAATTGCTGATGCCATTAGGTCTGCGAGTATCGGCGAACCAAGACTTGAATCAAAAGTGGCTGGAAAGGTCATGAATAAACTCCGTCATTCATCAAATGGGTCAATCCTGCACGATACATTAACAGCAAGGGAAATGGAAATATTGAAGCTGATTGCGGATGGAAAATCGAATAAGGTTATTGCCGAGGAATTATTTATTACAATTAAAACGGTGAAGACGCATATTACCAACATTCTTTCAAAACTCGATGTAGAAGATCGCACACAAGCGGCTGTGTATGCACATCGCCATAAGCTGATTCAATAAAAAACAGCTTTCAAATGAAAGCTGCTAGAACATGCGTAAATTAGTCCTTCTGTCCTGTGATCGGACGTTCGGATAGTTGATGGAGCTCAGGAACTGGAAAAGCCTCTTGCTCCTCGGCCGATTTGTCTTCCAGTGTTTTCTTCATTTCGGATAATAGCTTTACGCTCTCCTTTGCCACTGCTGCTTTTTTCTCCTGCAAATCAATGATCTGTGAAAGTCCGACGAATAATCCGCCTCCAATCAGAAGGAGCGCAGGGGTTTGTCCATAATAAATCACGATCAAAAATGTGCTCGAAAAGCTGTCGGCTTCAATGAAGAAATCTTCTTTTGACTGCATGAATACAACGATTAACAGAAGTATTCCTAGAATCAAAAATAGAATGCCGGCCGAAAGTAAAGCTCGTTTCATGATTGACACCCTTTTTTTCTTACCATTTTAACATACTCTATAAGGATTGTGTTGCGCCCTTAGTCCCGAAGTCACGGATTTTCACATTTGCCTTGTAACGAATATCCGATTCACTAAAAATCTCATCCCAATGCTTCGCTTCTTTTCGAAAGTCCTTCGGGTATGCAATACTTGCTTTTTGATAAAATCCACAAATATCTGCTTTGATCTCGTTCTGTAATTCCCCAACGAAATTGTTCACGTTTTTTTCTAACCGGCGTGCCACGACATCCTCAATCTCTTGAAGATATTTTTCATTAAATGCGTTCTCCCGCTCATTCCAATCCTCAGACAATCTTCCATCAAGCTCCACTGACACATCAAATTGATATCTGCCACTGGCTGTTTTATGGGTCTCAATGTTGTGCTTAAGTTTAAAAATCTCAAAAGAATAGATGTTGTGATCATATTCAAATTCAATGACTCCGCCTTTTGCGTCCCCAGTCAACAGGTTATAAGACTGCACCGCTAACGGAGAGATGTTGGTGAGAAATCGTCTATTTTTAATAATAGAGGCACCATCCAATATTAATTTGCCCTGATCGACACTGACTTTCGGAAGCGCAAAGGATACGTTGTTTTGCATGGCAGAAGAAATATCTCCTAACGAGACCGGCTTGAACATACGAATGGTCGTTTTTGTATTCCCTGAAATGTCGTATAGGGTGGATGAAGCTGGCTGCCCGGCATCACTGATTCTCAGCATGTCTCCAGGCTTCTCTGAGGTCATGAAGACAAGACTCCCTCTCCGTGTTTCATTGTCTCGAATAAATTGATTGATCACAAGATCGAAGTTATTTTCATTGATGAGTTCCTGAGAAAATAAATAAATTCGGAGCTGCTGTGCGAAAATACGATGACTCTTCAGGGCAGTTGTGCGGAAAATTTGGTGTATGGAATCTCCGCTTGTTTCAATGATCTTTGTCGGGTCTTTCACGCTCGTTTCTTGATCAATTTTTTGTGGAACCAGAACTTGCATAGACAGCTTTAGCTTATGTCCGTGATCTCCTTTATCTACAGCAAACCCAATCGCCATGTTGAGCTCCTCAATATTTGTACTATCCCAGCATCCACTTAATAGAATAAGCGCCAGGAAAGCAAGAGCCGCTTTCTTTTTCATGCTGCTTTACGCCTCCTTTTGAAAAACACAAGGATGAATAAGAGAAACGGTAATATGCCGAATAAAAGGAAAAATAGGTTGTTCACATAGGTTAAATAATTACGCACTGTATCAACATCCTTTGGAAATAAAGCGGCGGAGAAGATGACAATTCCCATCAAGGCGAGCACGACTTTTTTAGGAAGTTTGGTCAGCTTGGATACACCTATTGCAGCAAAAAATGTATACCCTACAAAGCTTGTATAAAGCTGGACAAGCCATACGATCAGCAAAAAGGATTCTATTCGTTCGATAAAAATCCCCTGAATATCAAATGATTGAAACAATGCAATGGTCGGCCAAGTCAAAGTAGCCGTTTCTTTTACAGTCAGCGCACCAACCACAAGAATATAGGTGAAAATATAAATGATCGCAGGAATCAAAAAGCCGACTGTTCCATAAGCAAAGGTGTGTTTTTGAGTATTCATATAGGCAGGCATAAACAGCATCATTTCAATGCCGACAAACGAAATGGCCGAAGCATTAAAGGAATTGAAGACAGGAGAGAAGCCTTCTCCTAAAATTGGCCTGAGGTTATCTAACTTAAATTCTTGTACACTGAGTCCGTAGGCAATAAATAAGATGATGAGTGTAACAATGAGAATAAAAGGAGATAGTCTGGCAAAATCACCAATCCCACCAACCACAAGATAAAAACCGACCAAAATAAAGCTGAGCATTGTCACGGATACAGGCGTGTTTTGAAGCAGGAAGAACTTCACCATTTCCGCCATGGCCCTTACTTCATAGCTGGCGACGCCAAGAAAATAAATAATGATCAAAAGGTTGGCAAGAGCGCCAATCCATTTCCCAAGCCCTTCGTTTGTATAGTCATAATAAGAGGAGAAGGGAAGCTTTTTCATCATGAGCACATTCGCAAAAATAAACACAATGTAAATGGCACTCATCAATAAGAGTGCAATCCAGCCGTCAGGTGTAGGCGCAGCCTGAGCCATTGATCTTGGCAGAATCATCATACTTGCGCCTAGAGTGGTATTCGTAATAATGGCACTTGCCTGATAGCTTGTGATCGACTCTTTATGATTGACCATGTCGTTCTCCTTTCTTTTGGTTTTTCAAAGGCAATCGAATGATGGAATTATCTTCGTTTTTATAGCTGAACACAAAATCTGGCGAGAAGTATGGAGTGCCAAAGCTTTTTTGTCTAGTCAAATGTGTAAGTAGTACGAGCATAAACAGCACAATCCCATATAAACCAAATGTAGCTGCAGTAAACATAGACACAAAGCGGAGCACGCGAAATGACATGCCCATCCCGTATTGAGGAACGGTAAAGGATGCAAGTGCGATGACACTGACAATAATCACCATGATCGAGCTGACAATATGAGCTTGAACGGCAGCCTGTCCAATCACAACCCCTCCAACAAGTCCGATCGTTTGACCAAGCGGATTTGGCAGCCTTAAGCCAGCTTCCCGTAACAGCTCAATGGTCATCTCCATGATGAGAGCCTCCACAATAGGTGGAAAGGGGACATTTTCTCTTGTGCTTGAGATGGAAATGGCTAACGGTGTGGGCAAAAGACCTTGATGGAAGGACACAAGAGCAATATAAATGGCTGATAAAAATAACGTAAGAAAGATGGAAGTAAAACGCAGCAAACGAATGAGAGAGGCAGCGATCCATCTTTCATAATAATCATCAGGTGATTGCATGATTGTAGCGAGGGAAGCAGGCACAATTAAAACAAAAGGTGAATGATCGACAAAAATGGCGACCCGCCCATTGTTTAAAGCAGATGCAACTTTATCCGGCCGTTCTGTGTTTTGGATTTGCGGAAAAGGAGAATACACATTGTCTTCAATGAGCTCCTCAAGGACGCCAGAGTCTTGTATATCATCAATGGTGACTTGTTTGAGCCGTTTTTTTACCTCTTTTAAAACAGAAGTTTCAACAGTACCGTCAATGTACATGATGGTCACTTGGGTGTATTTCTTTTGCCCGATCTTCATGTCGACTGTTTTGAGATCAGGGTTTTTCAAGCGCTGTCTTACGAGAGCTAAGTTCGTGTCTAAATCTTCAATAAAGCCAATTTTTGGCCCTCTCACCACTGTTTCAGATGTAGAATCGCCTAAACTACGTTTCTTCGTTCCGTTCGTTTCTAAAATATAAGCGTGCTGAAATCCATTGATTAACACCACACAATGCCCTTGAAAAATGGCATCGACCAATTCCTCAGAGGTCTTCACCGAACGAGTTGTCATCATTGATAAATTGGATTCCAGCTTCTCTTTTGTTAGAGACTCATGATCTTGCAGCAGCAGCTTTAAGAAGGTTTGAATCTGCATGGCTTCGTTCATTTCTTTAATGTATAAATAGTAAACAACCTGTCCGTGAGGTAATGTTTTTTTCTCATGGATCAAATCGTCCATTTCCTTTAACTGCGGGAGAATGACAGAGAGATTATCGTATAAGTGCTCTTTCAATGGAGTCTGATTCAAAAGGATCACCCGCCTCAACATCTTTTTCTTAGCATTACCTGCTTGAAAAAACAATATTCTGTGTTACATTATTTTGTGGTAAAAGAAAGAATGAGGGTTTTGGAGGAAACAAGATGGCACAAATTCGTTTAGCAGGAACAAAAGAGGAGATCGACCGTATTCTACAGTCGTTTGACAAGCATTATGAGGTGACATATACGTCAAAAGATTACGGAAAAACGAACCCCAAATACAAATATTCAAAAGATGTTCGTGTTTATATTGAACTAAAATTAAAATAAAGATAAAATTTTAATTGAAAACGCTTAAAGGATTTTCGTTTTTTGTATAGAATAGAGTTGAGTGATGAAGCTATGGAGGGATACATAATGACGGAATTTAGAATCGAAAAAGATACAATGGGCGAAATCAAGGTGCCAAAGGACAAGTTTTGGGGGGCACAAACACAACGAAGCAAAGAAAATTTCAAAATCGGTTCTGAGAAAATGCCAAAGGAAGTTGTGAATGCGTTTGCAATTTTGAAACGTAGCACAGCGATTGCCAACGAACGTCTTGGTAACCTTGAAAGTGAAAAAGCAGAAGCGATTGCTGCTGTATGTGACGATATTATCAGCGGAAAGTACGACGAGCATTTCCCGCTTGTTGTATGGCAGACAGGTAGTGGAACGCAAAGTAACATGAACATGAACGAAGTTGTTGCAAATAGAGCAACTGCTTACTTGAAAGATAAAAATAGTGAACTTAGCATTCACCCGAATGATGATGTAAACCGCAGTCAAAGCTCAAACGATACATTTCCAACGGCTATGCACGTGGCAGCCGTTTTAGCTGTATACAAAAAATTAGTACCTGCTATTGACCAGTTAAGAGCAACACTTGATGAGAAAGCAAAGGCGTATCAAGAGATCGTCAAAATCGGTCGTACGCACCTGCAAGATGCAACACCGCTTACAGTTGGTCAAGAAATTAGCGGCTGGGTTTACATGCTGGATCGTTCAAAAGAAATGATTCTAGAATCAACTGAGAAAATGAGAGAGCTCGCGATTGGCGGAACCGCTGTTGGTACAGGAATTAACGCACATCCTGAGTTTGGTAAATATGTCGCTGAAGAAATCAGCCAGCTGACAGGCCAAACCTTCAATTCCTCACCAAACAAATTCCATGCGCTGACAAGCCATGATGAAATTACGTATGCACACGGTGCCCTAAAAGCACTTGCGGCTGATTTAATGAAAATTGCCAATGATGTGAGATGGCTTGCAAGTGGTCCTCGCTGCGGAATTGGCGAATTAATCATTCCTGAAAATGAGCCAGGAAGCTCGATTATGCCAGGAAAAGTCAACCCAACCCAAAGTGAAGCTTTAACAATGATTGCTGCGCAAATCATGGGAAATGATGCAACAATCGGTTTTGCAGCAAGCCAAGGAAACTTTGAGCTCAACGTATTTAAGCCGGTCATCATCTATAACTTCCTGCAATCAGTTGAGTTACTGGCTGACGGCATGAATTCATTCCATGACAAATGTGCAATTGGAATCGAACCCAACCTAGAAACAATCGAGAAAAACCTGAATAATTCATTAATGCTTGTGACGGCACTTAACCCGCACATCGGGTATGAAAATGCAGCGAAAATTGCCAAGCTTGCTCACAAAGAAGGCTTAACATTAAAAGAAGCGGCACTTCAATTAGAGCTGCTAACAGAAGAGCAGTTTGAACAGTTTGTCAAACCAGAAGAAATGGTGACACCGAAAGCAAAATAAAAAACCAGGGGCGGCTGGGGACTGACCCCCGTTTTTGAGACAGGGATCAAAACACCTTTATACAGCCAATTGCCGATAGTTTATCGGTGATTGGTTGTTTAGTTTCGTTTGAATGCGAATGTTGTT
>NZ_JBSPZB010000026.1:0-39937 GCF_053851875.1 Bacillus sp. A015 | reverse complement strand
GGAACATGAGAAAAACACCTTCCTTTAGTCGGCTTTTCTCTATTATAAAATGAGGAGATGTAAATTTTAAGGGAAAAATAAAGCTGTCGAGATTTTCTCGACAGCCTGAGCGAACATGTATAACCATGTTCGCTCTCTTATTTATTGACTAGCTTTTGATGTTTCTTTTTTGACTGGAATGGTTACCTTTATCGCTTTCTGTGGTGCCAACATGTTCAGTTCTGACAAATCAAGATAAAGCCCATATTCTTTAAAAGAAAAATGGTTTAATGATAAAGTCTCTAAATTCTTATCATCAAATTCAAAGGTGGATTGCATGGAAGCTGTCTTTAAATTCGTCACCTTCGCATGGTTCCCCTTCAAGTAATATCCGCTTTCATAGTCTGCTTGTGGATCGGGCCATGATTTCATCTTTTCAACATCGCCTAATCCAATGAATTCACCTATATTCTCCATCACATCCTGATCTAATTCTTTTTGATCTACTCCAGTAAATTGATAATCAACAATCACAGAACGGTCTTTTTGCTCTATCTTATTAATTTGGATTCCGATGCCATGGTGTTTTGTTTTGAACTGAATAGGCAGCTTTGTCTCGAGAGGAATGATGTGGCTGTATTCTCGTTCATTTCTCACATCTGTGTAAAATGTCAATTCAGTCGCCTTTGGATTGATCGGCTGATTCAAAATCGTCAAATGATCTTTTCTAGTTTTGTCAGGAGTCAGTTGTTTTTTTCTTAAAACGGTTCCAATCTCAAGCTCATACTCATTCCCTAAATTATCCTTCATTCCATCAATACTAACTCTATCATCTTTGGCAAAACCATTGTAATCAATGGCATATTGAATAGCAGAGCCATTCACTCCATTTTCTACCTTTACGTTTCTTATTTGATAACGTCCATTTAAAATAGACACGTCTTTTTGTCCCGCTAATAAAGTGGTTTTTTGCTTGACCACAGGTAACTTGAAGCGCCAATTTCCTACAATATCCCCAATCTTCGAAATAACAAGCGGTACTTGCTGACCTTGTTTGATCGTTTGTCCATTTGTATAGACTTCCGTCTGCCCAACATAGCGGCCATCTTTTAATTTTTTCAACTCTGTTTTATCATAATTCAGTTGAAAGTTTCCATCGATTTTTTCTGCATTTACTCTAAAAGATACAACATCTTCATTTGTATGGAAATTCTCTACTGTAAACGTATAAACAAGCCGCCCGGCATCATAGTACACACTGTTTACTTTCACAGTAACCCCTCTTGATTCAGCCCCCTCATTGACATGCTTCACCAACTCACTCTGAAAAAGAGACATTCCTACTTTATCGTGAAACATCATATAAAACTGCCCAATAATAGGTACACGTGCCATTGCTGTATTAAGAGAAGGAAAAAGGAAACCTGATGAAAAGTAAAGAACGATGAGAGCGATGGCAGAGTAAATTGGCGTTCTCCAATTCCATTTGAACCAACGTCTTTTCTTTTCCGCTTTCACATCTCCTATTGCTCGGCGAACCGCAGAAGTTACTTCAACCATTGGTACTTCAATCTCATCATAAAGCTTTTTCATTTCTTTTCGTTCCATCGACACTCTCCTCCTCTTCTAACGTTTGCTTTAATAACTTTCTTGCGCGATACAAATGAGTTTTGACCGTTCCTTCAGGCATACCCATCTGCTCAGAAATCATCGAAATCGAATAATCTTGAAAATAAAATAGCTGAATGACAACCTGGTATTGCTCATCTAACACATCAAGTGCATGTTTTAAATCTAGCTTGTCTTCCAAAAAATCATGACGCTCAACGCTTTCATGCTGCTGTTCAAACGGAACAACATCTTGCTGCTTTTTCTTCATCGCAAAAATCGTATGAATCAAAATCCGCGTCAGCCAGGTAGAAAAATAAGCCGATTCTTTTAATCCAGATAAATGTTTAAACGCTTTAATGACCGTCTCTTGAACAGCATCTAACGAATCCTCTTTATTTCTTGTATAGAGAAAAGCGGTTTTATATAAACGCTCTTGATACATCAGCATTAATTTCTCAAATGCTGGGACATTCCCTTTTTGTGCTTTTTTAATTAGACGCACTTGCTTCATCTCACTCACACCTCCTACACCTGTTAGAGCAAAGTTTCTCACAAACGGTTTCAACAAACGGAAATTTATTTTACTTAGCATATGTCGGACAAAAACAGAAAAAGTGAAGAAATGAGTCGAAAGATCAAATTAAACATTTGATATAATGGAAGAAATATCTACAAAAAGGAGTATGCCGATTGTTTCGATTCGAAGAACCTACGTGTACTAGCTGTAAGAAAATGATAGAAGGAAACGAAGAAGTGTACGTCAAGCTGATCTACCCAAAGAGAAGAGGGATGACGGAGGTGAAGGCTTGGCTGAGAAATGAAGGGGTTTTTTATTGTAAGGCATGTACAGAACAAAAAACATCGCATGGAGGATAACCAAATGAACAAAATCAACTTTCCACAAACATTTCCAACGCGTGATTAGCTCAAATAATAAAACCACAGTTTACAATAAAATTGGAGTTAATCCACAAAAAGCTCTTAAAAATCAATGTCATTTATTGATTTCTAATGACAACTTTAGAGATTTTGAACTGGTTAAAAATAATATTTCAGCGTTTGAAAAATTCGCTGCTTTATCTCATAGTATTGGAAATTTCACTGTAATACCTCATTGGATGAATATTGGTCGATACAATTTCTCTCAAGATTATTGGGATGTGACATTACAATCATTCTTTTATCTTTTCAAATCAATGGGATGTTGGAAAAATTTCATCGAAACATACTTTCTTCAACCATATGTAAACAATGATGAAGAATGGACAGTGAGTGAATTTTGGGAAGGCCATTTCTTAAGCATAGGGAAACCCAAACGACTAACCCCTCAAAATCAAGAGGAATTAAATTGAGTACCTACATAAAGTAAATCTTAAGATTGAAGAACGAGGCAAATGGATCATCAAAAAAATCTGTGAAGAATTGAAGTTACAACACTTCACATTTTATGATGAACTGAAAGATAGGCAAATTCGATTTTCCAACGAAATGATATAAACAATAATAAGCGAGCACAGGCCTCGCTTTTTTATTTTCTAAAAGGGATTCCCAAATACACAAAAATGGGATCATAACAAAAAGCTGATACCCTAAGTGTCATATCAGCATCATGTTATCGAGCTTATTCATTCATGTAATCCTCTTTCAAAATGCTATATATTTCTAAATCAATAACTCCTTTGCCAGACCATAAAACAGCTTGTCTAAGCAGTCCTTCTTTGATAAAACCATTTTTCAAAAGAACTTTTTTTGATATCTCGTTTGCCGGCATGACCTCCGCTTGAATTCTGTTGATATCAACCTCTTCAAACAGAAATTTCACTAGTGTAGAGACAGCTTCTGTTGCGATGCCCTTGCCCCAATGATTCTCCGCCAAGAAATAACCAATCGTCACCGCATTCACTTTTTGATTGATGTCCATTGTTTCAATAATGCCAACTAGCGTATGAGGCTTGTCCTTTTGAAAGATTCCCCACTTCACTCTGCTTTTCTTAGTATAATCTCGCTCAAAATGACCGATCATCTTTTTTACCGTTTGGAGATGATGCTTAGGAATGATCCCACAATACCGGAAGACCTTATCATTGTCGTAAATTGCATATAATTCTTGTAAGTGGCTCTCATCAATTTTTTTAAATAATAGATTCTTTGATGCTAATACAGGAAAAGTCTCAAAAATGCTTTCCATTCTCATCTCATGACCCCCTTGGCTATCCCTCAATTGGAATATAGATTCTCATTTTCATATCATTTGGGTACGTCGAATGTAAGACATCTGTTATTTCAAAGTCTGGTCCATCCGCTCTTTCATAATTTGAATGTGGCAGCCAGCTTCCATAGATATACCTCCTGGTGTTTTGCACCAATTCATTGCTTCCACTCACTTTAAATGCTGCATATTTCCCCTCAGGAATGACCAATTGTACAAATCCTTCTTCTAATTCTATATTGGATTCCTCAACTTCTTCTCCAACAACAAACGAAAAACGGCCATCATCTTGAAAATGAGTAGATACACCGTAAGCCATATGAGGTGCTATTTTCTTAGGAATACGTTTATAATACTCCTTTTTTCCAAAATCAATATAAAACGATGGAATTTCAGTGAAATAATTCTCGTTATACAGATTCGTTCTATACTCGTAACCAATCATATAAATTTTGTTTAATTGAGTGATAACGGGTTTATTCATATTGAATTCACCTTCTAGCTTATATTGGTACTCCAAAAAGTTCATTTTGTGTTGTTGCTTTAACACAATCTCCTCTTTTCGATACCTACCAGGTGTCATACCAAAAAAATGTACAAAGGCACGAGTAAACGCTTCTTGAGAACCATACTGGAAAGTAACCGCTATATCTAAGACATTCTGTTTTGTTTCTTTCAGTAACCTAGCAGCTTCTGTAAGCCTTCTATTCCTGATATACTCTTGCACAGAAAAACCTGTAATGGCTTGAAAAAGACGCTGAAAATGAAACGTTGAAAACCAGGATTTCGAGGATATATCATTTATACTCATATCGTTTTGCAGATTCTTCTCAATAAACTCAATTGAATGTTGTATTCTCTCATAGTAATCCATTGTTTCTCCCCCCTATACCTTTATATTTTATAACTTACTCCCTCTTTTTTTTGATCATTTGTGCTAAATTGTTTTATTTGATAAAAAATCATCCACAAAACAAAGGGTAATCCAAGCTAATGGTTATATTGGTTGAAAATTTTCAGTGTTTTCACAATCATGATATGATCAATCGTGTTAGACAAGTAGACAAATCAAAATCATTTCAGATATTTTCATGTAGAATAGCACGACCAAACAACCGAAAGGCGGTTTACACATGTCATGGCGTTTAGACAACGTTCACGAAAAAAGCGCTGCATTTCCTTATACTTTTTACAGACCCAGCAAACAAATAACCGATATATTAAAGACCGGAGATACGGTCAAATTAATCTTTTTAGGCGAGACTGAACAAGAGGATCTTGAGGGTGAAAGAATGTGGGGGGAAATCTCTAGAAGACATGATGACGTCTTCAAAGGTCATCTAACAAATCAGCCTTACCACTTAAAAGGATTGAACATTGATCTCTTTCGAGAACAGTTTTTTCACAACTTCGTAACGCCTCTTTGAATCATTTTGCAGCATTTGAAAGAGGTCTCGCGGGAACCTTTTAGGTGAAGGTGTAATGATGTCAATTTACATGAATAACTTTTCCAATGGAATCCTTTTTTCATTAGTTTTAAATACAGAAAAAGGAGTATGATTATATTTATGGAATCATACTCCTTTTGTATTGTTAACTAGTAGAACCTAAATCTAGCAATGGTTAAGTAAATCTTTTATCAAGAGTTTTTTTCTCCTCACTATATGCATTTACTCTAATCCTACATATTTTTACTTTGCTGAAGAAGTTTAGATTCTCCTGTACGTTCCCATTCTTCTACTGTTTCATATGCATTTTCGGGAGAATACCCTTTTCCTACAAGAACGCCCATTAGAATAAATTCTTGGAGAATGTGTGTAGCATTTATTCCTTTTTTAACATCCTCTAACCCTTCATTTACCAAAAATTCCGTGTGCTTTATCCATTCATCTGGAGTTCTGCCAAAAATAACTGTATTTTCATTGCCGTGACCGTCACCTTCTTCCGCAGCCACTGCATCTGCCTTTGTTACATGAATAGTACCAAACGGGTGGTTAGGAGGAGCATATATTGAATAAAGTTTAAGCGGAACATTACCTGTATTGGTTACATTGTGCCATGTTCCAGCAGGTATCAGTATTGCAGTATCATCATAGATATTTCTTCTAAAATTTAATTTATCTTTCCTTTTGCCCATTTGAACAATCCCCTGACCTTGTTCAACACGTAAGAATTGGTCAACGTTAGGGTGCATTTCCAAACCGATATCTTCGCCAGCATTGAGACTCATTAAGGTAACTTGCAAATGAGTTCCTGTCCATAAGGCGGTACGGTACGTATTGTTTTTCTTTGTAGCCTCATTGATATTAACGGCAAACGGTTCTGCTCCATAATCTTTTGATAAAATGCTTGCAGCATCACCATTGGAAAAACGAAAAGAACTGTTTGCATGTCCCTCAACAGGAATATTCCAATAAACAGACTGTCTGCTATAGTTATTCATTGGTACATGAACATAATAAGGATATTGATATGGATACATATTTGGATAGTAATACATTTTTCTCAATCCCTTCACAGCTTATCAAATTATCCTATGCACTATGTTAGGTGAATGTACTTAAATTCAACTGCTCCGAACATGGGAAAACACAAGAAGATAAGCCACGATCTTGAATCGCGGCTTATCCTAATGATGATGATCTTTTTCATTTTAAAATCATCTAGTAGTTCTGTAATTTCAGTCATAAAAAAGACCCTCCTTTTTCACAAATAATGTGAATAAAAGAGAGTCTCATTTTGAAAAAAGATTGCTGCGGGTGAATAGTACCCTATCCACACACAAACTGTTCAAACCTTTGATACGACTGCTTTCTCAGCACCTTTAATCATTCAATTCTTGGAAGTCTACTCCCACTCAATCGTAGCAGGCGGCTTACTCGTAATATCATACACCACGCGGTTAATATGCTTCACTTCATTCACGATACGAGTTGAGATCTTTTCAAGCACATCCCATGGGATTCTTGCCCAGTCACTCGTCATACCATCAATAGAAGTTACAGCACGGATGCCGATTGTGTAGTCGTATGTTCTTGCGTCACCCATGACGCCTACGCTGCGGATGTCTGGGAGAACCGTGAAGTATTGCCAGATGTCGCGTTCAAGGCCGAAGTTGGCAATTTCTTCGCGTAGAATCGCATCCGATTCACGGACGATTTCTAGTTTTTCTTCAGAAATTTCACCTAGTACACGGATACCTAGTCCTGGACCTGGGAATGGCTGTCTCCAGACGATGTCATCAGGAATACCAAGCTCTGAACCTAGGGCACGGACTTCATCCTTAAATAGCGTATTCAAAGGCTCAATCAATTCGAACTGCATGTCTTCTGGAAGACCGCCTACGTTGTGGTGAGATTTGATTGTTTGTGCCGTTGCTGTTCCGCTCTCAATGATATCTGTGTAAAGGGTTCCTTGTGCTAAGTAGTCGATTCCTTTTAGCTTGTCCGATTCATCATCGAATACATAGATGAATTCGTTACCGATGATTTTACGTTTTTGCTCAGGATCAGACACACCTTTTAGCTTGTTTAAGAAACGATCTTTCGCATCTACTTTAATCACGTTCATGTTGAAACCTTCGCTAAATGTTTTCATCACCCCTTCTGCTTCGCCTTTGCGAAGAAGACCGTGGTCAACGAAAATACATGTCAACTGATCGCCGATTGCTTTGTGGATCAATACAGCCACAACAGATGAATCCACACCGCCGCTTAGTGCGCACAATACTTGTTTGTCGCCTACTGTTTCACGGATTTTCTGCATTTCGATTTCAATGAAGTTCTCCATTGACCATTTGCCATCACAATCACACACACCGAAGACAAAGTTTTTCAATAGGTCGTTGCCGTACTCAGAGTGACGTACCTCTGGGTGGAACTGAACGCCATAGAAATTCTTCTCAGCAAAGCTCATCGCTGAGTTTGGACAATGTGCACTTGTTGCATCCACTGTAAAGCCTTCTGGTACTTCAACAACGAGGTCACCATGGCTCATCCAAACGACTTGATCAGTCGGAAGATCTTTGAATAAAGCAGGAGTTCCGTTAATATGGATATCTGCTTTTCCATATTCACGCTGGCTAGCCGCTTCTACTTTCCCGCCTAAATAGTGAGTCATGAGCTGCATGCCGTAGCAAATGCCTAGAACCGGAATGTCTAGATCAAAAATCTTTTCATCACAGCGGAAAGATCCTTCATCATACACACTGTTCGGTCCGCCAGAAAGGATGATTCCTTTAGGCGCCATTTCTTTAATTTCTTCAGCAGTTAAAGTGTGCGGATGAAGCTCACTGTACACACCAAATTCACGAATACGGCGTGTGATCAGCTGATTGTACTGACTGCCGAAATCGAGAACCAAAATCATTTCATTTACTAAATTTGTCATGGTGTCACCTCTATGTCCAATATAGTTTTTATAAACGCACAGAAAAAATGAGAGGAGAAAACCTGCTCTCAGTGTGAAATCACGCTTTTGAAGCGCCCAGACTCACATCCGAACGCTTCAATTTCATGTATTTTAGAAGGTTTTAATATTCACCTATTCTAACAACAGGAAGGTACGCGGTCAAGACTATCTCCTGTTTATTAAATTTTCCCATAACTTTGCGGATTGCCGCCAAAGCGCTGATGCATCTTCTCTTCGATAGAGCGCCCGCTCATAAAGCTGTGTCAGCTCTGACATGTGACGATCTCCACCCTTGCCATCCATCGCAGAAGCGAATTCTCTTAACGTCATGCCTGGCTTCTTCTCGATCCCCCTGCGCTTCAGCTGCTTTAACAGGGCAGCGTACGCATAGAAGAATGCCTCCTCATCTGGCAGACGTTTCACCTTTCGTACAATAAAGAATGGCAGCCATCTTGCCCTGAATCGATAAAGCACCCAGCTGATGAACCCAAGAAGGACGACAGCACCTCCCGCATACCCCAAGATCGAACCAACATGCACCATACTTGGCTTTGTTTGTGCTGTTTGTTCCTTTGGCTCTGTCGGCTGCTCCGTCTCCTGCTGCTGCGGCTGCTGATCTTCGCTTGCATCAGAACTAGGCTGATCTTCTTCTTCCTTTTGATCATCCGTTTGATCGCTAGCAGCGGTTTCATTTGTCAATGTCTCTGGGTTTGTAAACCCTTTTGTCGGTTCAAAAGTCACCCAGCCTCGGTTTGGAAAATAGACCTCTACCCATGAATGTGCATTGTTATTGGTCACTTCATACACATTGTTTCCATCCATCAGTGTTTCATATAACTGACCAGACGTATACCCTTTTACCCATCTCGCCGGAATACCGATCGAACGAAGCATCACAATCATAGAGGTTGAAAAATTATCACAGTAGCCAATCATCGTATCAAATAAAAATTGATCCACATAATCTTCATTCCGTCCCGGCACGGCGACATTTTGCGTTTCATATGAAAACTTCGCAGATCCTAAGTAATCCTCAATCGCTTTTGCCTTGTCATACATATTCTCCTTTGTTTCAGTTAAGCTGTTTGCCAATGTTTTCACACGCTCTGGCAATGAGGAAGGGAGCTGCAAGTATTCACGTCCGACCTGTTGATTCACCTGCTTCTTAGTCGGCACTTTGATCCGCTGTAAGTCCTCAAGGATAAATGTAGGTGATAAGAAGCTGACTTGATAGTTCCCTAAATTTTTGGGCGGGTTTTGAATAGACGGTACAATTTTTTCCGTCTTGCCCATCATTTGCAGCGGGATGTTTTCCATTGGCGTCAGTGTGATCGTGCCAATTGGATAGACAGCATGATTAAATCGATAATCCGATTCCATATCGACTCTCGTTTCATGCACCTCTGTTTTCACACGCTCGGTAAACCACCGATTCGGAACATCGTCGTCTTTTAACCGAGTAGGCTTAGTATCATTTGACGCGTCCTCCCAACCTTTCCCCGTGTAAATGCTTTTTGTTTCTACACGGAAATAAGACGGCTCCTTTCCGCTCCATTTAAACACCGGTGTACGGTCCTCACTAAACGGCCCGCCAAGCGACGAATCATCCGCACTATAACCCACCTTATTCTGCCCGGCTGCGTTATCTTGATTCGTGACCGCCTTAAAAAACGGTACAGGATCGGGCCATTTCGGATCAGACTTTGGCAAAGAAGCACCGAGTGACGCTGATACGAGGACAAGTGCCAGCATGGGCAAAAACCAGTGAAGACGCGCTTTCTGTGATACCCGCACACCTTCTGCTGAACGCAGTCGATCGAAATATAGCAATCCAAGTAAACAAAAGCCAAACACCATAATTCGAACGATGGCAAAGGTCGCGTCATAAGGCGTAAACGTATCAAGAATCGTGACATACACAATCGTCATGAGTAAAAAGAAAAAGATGCGCTGCTGATAAACCACCCAATAATGAAGCAAATAGACAAGCAGCCAAAGCAAAATATAAAACAGCAATGTGCGGAAAGACGGATACATGTCACTCCACATTCCTGTGCTCATGAAAGTGATATTATCTTTGATATCAGCAAACAAAGCAGCCGGATAGCCTGGCTCTGATTGATAAAAGATCAAATATAAGGCAAGCAAGATCAGTCCAGCACAAATAGGAAACGTCACATACCACTTCAGACGAAAGAATGTAAACAAACACGTAAGCCCTATAAAAATGATGAAATAAGACGTATGACTCGTCTCCGTAAAATCTTGAAGCGGACGAAGCCACTCCCAAAGCAGCAGAAATGCTACAAAATAATAGATGAACAACTCAAAACGGCTTTGCCGCTGATGAGTATGCAGCATAAATGTTTGTCACCTCACAGTTCTTTCGTGCAGCCGGTCTTCAAATAAAAGTGTAGTGCGTATTCCAGAAGCTTTTAGCCGGTCCACAAGCTGTTTTTCTTTTGTCGTCAATCGATCAATGGCTCTCTTCACTAAAAGAACGGTGATGTTCTTTTTGTTTCGATTCCCAAGAAGACTGGCAGCAAGCTCCTCCTGCAGCTGACCCGTAATGACATATTTTCCGGTGTACTGGTACTCACTAGCTGCTAACAATTTATATTCTAGTGCGCGAGAAGGCTGATGCTGCACTCTTGTTAAATAATAAAGCATGTCCTGTAAATGAAGTTCTCCTTGGTCCACTCGAAATGCATGTTGATCTCCAAAAGGAACGAGACCTGCCGGCACCCCTTTTTTCACAGCCGTTTGGAGAACAGATGCCGCAATAGACACCACCGTCTCAAAAACAGCTTCATCCGTAAAATCAGCAAACACCACAAGATCCTTTGTCTGATTCTGTTCAAACTCCTTTGTCATCAGCTGACCTCTTCTGGCCGTCGTCTTCCAGTCCACCCAAGCAAAACGGTCTCCTTGCTGGTATTCACGCACACCTGTTGTCACATTGGTCGGTTCATTTACCCAAGAGTGAACGGCTTTGCCTCCATTTTCATTCACTGAATCAGCAGACTCCACCGGAAGATCTAGCATTTTTGGATAGACAAGGAGCTTTTTCTCTAACGGAAGGATCACTTCTTTTTCAACAAAACCAAACATATCACCCGTTTTGATTCTGACTGCTGTCAAATGGTGCTCCCCCCGCACGATATCATTCAATTGATAAGAAAATCGCCACGTTTTCCGAAACCATGGAAACAGCATTTGCTTCATTTCAATCTGTTCCTGCAAGTGGAAAGTATCCGGGGGATCATCCTCAATAATGACATAAACGTACGGAAATGGATTCGTCCGCTTCATTTCAAGGTCAACAGACAGCACATCCCCCGCCTTCAACCGGGTATGCTGCACTGTCCTTTTGGCTGTCGCGCGAAGCGGAACGAGCGCAAACAGCAAAGCATACAAAGCATATGGTAAAAATGCATAAAAAAGGAACCAGCTCACAAAGCCGCCCTGAAACATGGCATAGCAAAAGGCTGCCACAGTGAGGATGATGAGCATGATCACCCGTAACCATAATGAAACAGCTAAACGGTCTTGTGACTTCATTGAGTCATCGACTTTTGAACTGGTACGCCAATTTGCTCAAGCAGCTGTCGCAGCAGTGTCTCCGCCTTCTTCCCTTCATACGTCGCTTCTGATGTCAAAATCATTCGATGCGGCAATGTATAAGGCGCTAAATACTGTACATCATCTGGAATCACATAATCCCGCTGATTCAAAAGCGCATACGCCTGAGCCGCTTTCATGAGTGCAATCGATCCCCTTGGACTAACGCCTAAATAAACAGATGGGTGATTGCGCGTCTCTTGGGCGATTTCCACAATATATTCTTTAATGGATGCATCCACATGCACTTTCTGAACGGCTTGCTGCAAAGCATGGATATGCTCCTTCGCCATCACAGCCTGAAGCGTATCGATCGGAGATTGCTTCTCCTGCAAGTTGAGCACCTCTAGCTCCTCCAGCATGGTCGGATACCCCATCTGCAGCTTGAATAAAAACCGGTCCATTTGCGCTTCTGGCAGTGGATAGGTTCCTTCATACTCCACCGGGTTTTGCGTGGCCATGACAAAGAAAGGATCCGCAAGCGGCATCGTTTCTCCGTCCACTGTGACACTGCCCTCTTCCATCGCTTCAAGCAGTGCTGATTGTGTTTTAGGAGAGGTCCGGTTGATCTCATCCGCCAAAATAATCTGCCCCATAATCGGTCCTTGCCTGAATTCAAATTCATTTGTCTTTTTATTATAAATCGACACACCTGTCACATCTGAAGGCAAAAGGTCAGGGGTGAATTGGATTCGCTTAAACTCACAGCCAATTGATTTTGCCAAAGCACGAACCATCATCGTCTTCCCAACGCCAGGCACATCCTCTAATAACACATGCCCCTTCGCCAAAATCGCCACAAGGCTTAATATCGCAATGTCTTTTTTCCCAACCATGACTTTATTGATGTTATCTACGATTTTTTGTAAATCTGAATGCATTGGTTCATCAAATGCCATCCTGATCCTCCTATCACGTTTCTGTCAATTTTCATATAGTCTAACTTTACCATACAACGCGCGTTTGCATAAAACATCAACACGTCAGAAAAAAGAAAAGAAGCCTTCTCACGATGGAAAAGACTTCTTTTCTTCTTTAGGCGCACTTGCTGGCTCCATATGAACATGAGAATGTAAGATATCATGTTCTTTTTTCATTCTACGTTCGATTTCATCTGCAATATCATGGCTTTCTGCAATGTTCAAATGCGGCTCTACCTCAACTACTACATCCACATGGACCGTGCTTCCAAGATAACGGGCCTTAATATCTTTCAAATCGCCCACTCCTGGTGTCTCCTCAATGGTCTCTTTATATTTTGACATATCTTTTATATGAAAACCGTCAGTTAACGAATGAGAGGCATCTCTGAAAATTTCCCACGCCGTTTTACAAATAATTAAGCCAATAACAAACGCAGCAAGCGTATCAATCCATGCCAGCTCAAATTGGGAGGCGATGATCCCTATAAATGTCCCGATGCTCACATACGCATCTGATTTATTATCAGCAGCTGCCGCATGAAGTGCCTGGCTATTGATTCGTTTGGACAGATTGCGGTTGTATATATACACACCGTACATCACAACAGCACTTCCTGCTGCCGTCCAAGCCGCGATCATATCAGGCGTTTGGTGCTTAGATGAGAAAAGCGACTGGCCTGCACTCAGCAGAACCTGAAGCCCAACAAGCATCATAATAAAGGAAGCCACAAGTGACGCAATATTTTCTGCTCTAAAATGACCATATGGATGATCTTCATCAGGCGGCTTCTGAGAAATACGCAGCCCAATCAACACGGCAAGAGATGCAATAATATCTGTCGTATTATTCAATCCATCTGCCGAAAGAGCTTCTGAATGAAACACATACCCAATGATGAGTTTGACTGCAGATAAGATCACATAGGCAATAATGCTGACCCAAGCACCTGTTTCACCTTGTCTTAATTCGTTATAGCGCTCCATATCGAACAGAGCCTCCTCACACATCACTTTTCTATTATTTATCTTACAAAGCAAAGCCCGTGTGGGTCTACAGCAACATGATTCGCTTGCGTCAGCAAAATAGGATACATAGAAATGTGTTGACCTAAGCAAACTTATTTTTATAAGGTCAATTGACCTCAAGACCTACTCCTATCAACCTTTTTCCAATACACTCCGACATTTGCATATAAGCATAATCACCCTTTTAATTAATTATCGGAATATTTTTATTTCAAGACACAACTTTCTCCTCTTCTTTTTTATACCATTTTTAAGAATGAGCTGAGGAAAAAGAGGGAACATAATCTCTCAAATCCTTTATACTTTTTAACATCATGTTAAGAGGTTTGAAATGTCAGTTTGATAACCTGTCCAATGCTGAATGACAATTCAGTATGATAAAATTTAAAATATTCTAAAAACAAATTCTCTATCGAAGAGAAGTGTTTGGAGGTAAAGAAATGTCCAACATGACAAACGGTCTTCAAAAAAACCTTAAGACAAGACATATTTCAATGATCTCCATTGCCGGGGTCATTGGGGCAGGGCTATTTGTTGGTAGCGGCGCTGTCATTCATTCTGCAGGGCCTGGATCCATTCTTTCCTATTCATTTGCCGGACTTCTGGTCATCTTTATTATGAGGATGCTTGGAGAAATGGCGTGTGCCTATCCGACAAGCGGTTCTTTCTCACAATATGCAAGCGACGCCATCGGCCCATGGGCTGGTTTTACAATCGGCTGGCTTTACTGGTTCTTCTGGGTCATCGTCATCGCCATCGAGGCCATTGCCGGTGCTGCCATTATTCAATATTGGTATGCAGATGCACCTGTTTGGCTCACAAGTCTTATTCTCACAATCCTCTTAACATTAACAAATATCTTTTCTGTTAAATCTTTTGGCGAATTTGAATATTGGTTTTCATTAATTAAAGTCGTCAGCATTATTCTCTTTCTCCTCATTGGTTTTGCATTTATCTTTGGTTTTGGCGGACATCATACTGCAGGTCTTGCGAATTTAACGGGGAACGGCGGTTTCCTTCCAAACGGATTCAGCTCTGTTTTACTCGGGATCGTCGTCGTCATCTTTTCCTTCATGGGAACCGAAATTGTGGCAATTGCGGCCGGTGAATCAGCTGACCCTGTCAAATCTGTTACAACGGCTACTCGCTCTGTTGTATGGCGTATTATCATCTTCTACGTTGGATCGATCGCTGTCGTTGTCACGTTGCTTCCATGGGATTCAGCGAGTATTTTAACAAGCCCATTCGTTGCGGTATTAGAATACATCGGCGTCCCATCAGCCGCTCAGGTCATGAACGTCATTGTCTTAACAGCCGTTCTTTCTTGTTTAAACTCCGGCTTGTACACAACGTCCAGAATGCTTTATTCATTAGCGGAAAGAGGCGAAGCGCCGAAACGCTTTATGAAGATCAGCAAGCGTGGTGTTCCTATAGCGGCTACAGTCGCAGGGACCTTCTTTTCCTATATTGCCGTCATGATGAACTACTTTTATCCTGAAACCATCTTTTTGTTCTTAGTCAATGCATCTGGTGCCATTGCACTTCTTGTCTACTTGGTCATTGCCGTTTCGCAATTAAGAATGCGTCGTAAAATCGAAAAAGAAAATCCAGAACAACTCAAAATCAAAATGTGGCTGTTCCCATACCTCACGTACTTTACCATTTTGGTCATTTGCGCAATTTTAGCTTCTATGCTGTTTATCGAATCGATGAGACCACAGCTCATTTTGACGAGTATCATTACCTTTGGTGTGCTAGCCGCCTATTTCATTTTTAAACCGAATAAAAAAGTACCTGCAAATGCGGCGCTTGAAAATAAACAACCTTAATTCTCCCGCTGAAAAGCGGTTTTTTTATTTTATTCACCTATTTTGATGTCCGCACTTATAATGTATCAAATTGGATTTTAAGTGAGGATTAGTAAACATGAACCTAGAAAAATTTGTTGACGAGCTGCCCATTCCAGAAGTCGCGGAGCCCGTCAAAAAGAACCCAAGACAAACGTATTATGAAATCGCTATGGAGGAAGTGTTCTTAAAAGTTCATAGAGACCTGCCCCCAACTAAGCTATGGACCTATAATGGCAGTTTGCCTGGTCCAACCATTAAAGCAAATCGAAATGAAAAGGTTAAAGTAAAATGGATGAACAAATTGCCGCTTAAGCATTTTCTGCCGGTCGATCACACCATTCACGAAGGCCATCATGACGAACCAGAAGTCAAAACCGTCGTTCATTTGCATGGCGGGGTCACACCAGCAAGCAGTGACGGTTATCCAGAGGCTTGGTTTTCACGAGACTTTGAAGCGACAGGCCCCTTCTTTGAACGGCAGATTTACGAATACCCAAATCATCAGCAAGCATGCACATTGTGGTATCACGATCATGCAATGGCATTAACACGATTAAATGTATACGCCGGCTTAGCTGGGTTTTACTTAATCTCAGATGCGTTTGAAAAGTCGTTAGAATTACCGAAAGATGAGTATGACATTCCTTTAATGATCATGGACCGTACGTTTCAGGAGGATGGCGCACTGTTTTATCCAAGCACACCAAACAACACGCCGGAGGACAGTGACATTCCAGACCCCTCCATCGTCCCCTTTTTTTGCGGGAAAACGATACTGGTTAATGGAAAAGTATGGCCGTATTTAGAAGTAGAGCCGCGAAAATACCGTTTTCGCATGTTAAATGCATCCAATACAAGAACTTACGAGCTGCATCTAGACAACGATGCCACGATCTTGCAAATTGGATCTGATGGCGGCTTTTTGCCAAGACCTGTTCATCACCAGTCCTTTAGCATTGCACCTGCTGAACGTTTCGATGTCATCATCGACTTTTCAGCTTATGAAAACAAAACAATTATTCTAAAAAATAAAGCAGGCTGCGGCCAAGAAGTGAATTCAGAAACAGATGCGAACATGATGCAGTTTAAAGTCACACGTCCGCTAAAAGGGAGAGCACCTAAATCATTACGTCCAATCTTCAAACCGCTGCCACCGCTTCGGCCGAGTCGAGCTGATAAAGAGCGTACGCTCACACTTAGCGGCACGCAGGATAAATATGGCCGCCCTATTTTATTACTAGATAACCAGTTTTGGAATGATCCCGTCACGGAAAATCCCCGACTTGGCAGTGTAGAGGTTTGGTCCATCGTCAACCCAACAAGGGGCACACACCCCATTCATTTACACCTTGTTCAATTCAGGGTGATAGACAGAAGACCATTTGATACAGAGGTCTATCAATCGACAGGAGAAATCGTGTATACAGGACCAAATGAAGCACCTCCTTTACATGAACAAGGCTACAAGGACACCATTCAGGCGCATGCCGGTGAAGTCATTCGAATCATCGCTCGCTTTGTCCCATACAGCGGTCGGTATGTGTGGCATTGCCATATTTTAGAGCACGAAGATTATGACATGATGCGGCCGATGGATATCATTCGGTAAAATGAAACCAATCTACCGTCACATACGTAGAAACATGTATTAAGCAGATGATCGCAAAGGGCTAACGGACATCGATACATTAGCCCTTTATTTCCTTTTCATTGATTCATTAGAAAATTGAACAATGTATCGCGTGAATTGGCATTTATTTGTACATGCAACACTTAAAAAGTTGACGCAGCAAACCGATAGTAATACTATATACCCATTACATCTATCAAAAGGCACATAAGGAACATTGAACAAACAAATGGAAAATTGCGATAAAAAACGGAGGAGTTCAATTTGAATGAAGAAAAAAAGACTTGCCAGGTCAAACAAGAAACAGCGGCAGGTAACATAGAGAAGCTTTCAATTCATGAAAATGAGAGCATTCGGTCAAACATTGAACAACTAACAATTGAACTCGGTGAACAAAAAGAATTCAATCACTTCATATTAGATGATAAACAGAAGGCAATCAGCACATTATCTGCCCTCATCACAAAAGGCAATTGTGAGGAAGAACTAAAGTCTCATTTTGAACAAGCATTACATATCGGTCTCTCTGTCATAGAGGTCATGGAGATTATTAAGCACTGTACAAAGGTTGCTGGATTTCCTCATTCCATTAATGCCCTGTTTATTTTTCAAAACTTACTAGACGAAAACACCAAACAAATAAGATAAAACGAGAAGCCATCTGTCCTCTCGTTTTTTTATTTCCATTCATTTTACTCTCTTTCTTCTCCTCTGTCACACCAGCAAAATACGAAAATGCCCCTCGTTTTTCTTTTTAAAAAACGACTTTCATTTCATGAATTCACATATTCTCCGGCATATCAAATGCCAAAATAAAAAAACGTCCAGTTATATAAAATAACTGAACGCATCCTTTATCGATTGACAGTGAAATTGTTAATGATCCCGCCATCCTTCTCCCAAGCGGATTCTACTGTTTTCTTCTTGATATCATATTCAAAAATGGTCCTTACCTTCGCCTTTCTTCCAGTGTCATCCTTTAATTCCTTAGCGTTCTTTGCAACACCTAAGAAATAAACAGATGTCCCATCCATAGAAAATTGCGGCTGTGCAGCACTTAAAATATGAACATCCTGGCTGTTTTTAACGAGTGTCGTCGTTTTCCCCGTTTCTACATCAAGCATCTTAATAGAGGATATTTCTTTTTCGTTTCGAACCTTCACTTCTGTATAAATCAATTTCTTGTGATCTGGTGAAAATGAAATATCATTGATCGTTTGTGAAATCCGTGCAATACGTTTCCCCTTCTCATCTGTTTGAAGGGTGATCTTCATGGTCGTTGGTTTAGGATCCGTCCCTTTTTCATTCGCTTCATCCGTCTTCTGATAATCTTCTTTTAATGATAAATGCTGGACGGCCAAAAGGTTTGAAGTCGGATCATAGGCAAAAGAACTCACCGTATCATCCTTGCTTTTTTCTGGATACAACATCTTCACTTTGTGTTTTTTCAAATCAAAAGAAGCGACATAAAATTGTTCCCCAGAATCCTTGTTATACCTTAGAAATAACTGCTTTCCGTCACCAGACAGCCTCATACTGTCAATTGAATCGTCACTAGTAAACAGCGTTTTTTCTTGATCATTTTTCACATTCAATTCCCGAATATTCACTTTTTGCGTGTCTTCATCCGTATACGTGTAATATAAAAGCTGTTTCGTAGAATCATAAGCAATCGAAGGATAGGCTGTCAGTTTTTCCGTATGGAGCGCCCGATCGTGCAGGTAATATGTATTGTTTAACTGCCGATCTGTAAATGAAACAAGCAATTCGTCTTTTGCATCTTGATTCGTTTTGACTTTCCCCACATGTTTCGCCTCTTGATCCGGCTTCATCATGAAGAAAATGACTGCCGCAATCACTGCGACGCCAATGACCGTGATGATCCACCGTGTTGTTTTTTTCATTGCCTTTCAGACCCTTTCTACAAGAAAAGAAGCCAGAAAATGAACTTTTCCCGCTTCTTTGCATGCCTATGTATTAATAAGTGTAATGCCCTTTTACGACACCTTTACTTGTTTTATACCCAAGTGCTTTGAATGCTTTCGGACTTACGTCTAATACAGCGTTTGGCATTCTACCAACATCATATTTATATACTGTAATCACTTTATGTGGTTTCGCTTTTGTTGTCACTCTTAGTTTTGTACCTTTTTTCGGTACGTCAAATCCCATTTTAGTTGCTGCATCCCAATGACCGAGTTTTTTTCCATCTGCGCCTTTTTTACCGACACCATTATACCAAGTAATATTGCCGCTTACTTTTTTTGCACTTGCTCCATGTGAGAAACTAAACGCTAAAAATAAACTAGCTACTGTTACGATTGTCGCGATCAGCTTTTTATTCATTAAAAAATCCTCCGTATTTGGTTTTCTGCACTTATTATACATGAAGTTTCATCCAGTTATTTTACAGTCGTATTACAATTCGAATACAAGTTGACCACTTTATGACCGATTTTGTTCATAAAAAATACCAAAATCAGCCAGAACAATGTAAGCAGCCCCTCTCTTTCATTTTATATAATAAAAGTGAATCAAATTTAAGGAGGAATTTTTATGAAAAAGTGGTTCATCGCTTTGAGTGTGAGTTTGGCCTTCGTTTTGATGCTATCAAGTCTACCTGCCTCAGCAGCAGGTCCTCGTCACGGCGCGATTGTGACACAAACGGATGAGGCGAAATGGTCAGGTATCTCTGCTGATATTGTGCTGCCGAAAACAGCTACCATTAAAAATGGCTATGCGGACTGGTACCTTGGTCTCGGCTCTGCCGTTGTAGAGAGCGGTATTTCAAAAACGTCTTCTGGCTATAAGGTCTTTCTTGGCAGCGGCTCACAAGGCGGCAGTCAATACTGGAACAGTGAACACGATAAGAGCATTAAGGATGGCGCACGTGTCAACTTAAAGCTCATCAACAATGGTGATGGCACGGTGTCACTATATGTCAATGGGAAATTGCGCTACAAGCAGCCTGTTTTCAACCCTAGCCGTCTGAAAAACCTTGATGTTGTCAAAATGGTACACGGCGTTCAGGATAATGGGACAAACAGCTACTCGCAAGCAAGCTTCTCGAATGTACAGCTTCGTGCGGATACATCAGGAAGCGTCTATAAAAAATGGGATGGCACCATCAAATCATCGCTGTTGCGTAAAAATCTAGAATCAGGTGCGCCGTCTCCTAAATTCACGGTACATTCTTCTATTCCACTTAGTACAAGCCTTTCAGCACAATAAGAAAAAAGCGCTCAGCTTGGGTGCTTTTTATTGTTCACAGCTTATCAACACTTCTCTTTTAATTAAAACAAGGATTCGTGGTAACATAAGCATACATACTTCGAAGAAAAAAGGAGAACGAACGTGAAAAAAAGTCTACTTGTTTTCATGAGTCTAGTTGCAAGTCTCTTCATTCTAGCAGCTTGCTCGAATACGACAAAAGAACAAAAAACAGAATCTAAGGCACTTCCAACGATCAATGAACGAATTCAAAATGAAACGAAAGAGGTGATGGAGCAGTCAAAGCTCGTGAAAGACACAGCGATCACCGTTGATCAAAAGAAAAAAGTCATTTCTTTAAACGTGACAGCTTCCTCTGATACAAATAGTGATTACGCTGAAGTCATCGGTTTAAACTTTGCCAAAACGCTAGCCATTGGGGCAGCGACTGAAAAAGAAAACAACCTGCATAAACCGGAAAATGACAGCCTTGGCGCCCTCTACTCCTTTTATGACCTGCATATCACCGTGAAACAAGAAAGCGGCAAGGTGCTCGCAAAAGGAAAGAAAACAACAAATGAAACAAAAATCACCTGGGAAAGAGCCCAGTAACTGGACAAGGAAATCCTTTATGGATTTTCTTGTTTTTTTTAACAAAACTATTAACATCATGAAAAGAATGCCGATGAGTAAGATTGTGTTGGTTCTTAAGTACCAATAATTCTTAATTACATATCGGAGGAACGTACCATGAAAAGAACGACGGAATTTGTTCTAGGCTTAATTGGAGGAATTTTTGGATTTTTCGGCGCAATGTTCGCACTTGCTTTCGGGGGAATCGATGCGGCATTTAGCGAAACAGGCACTAGTGAAATTACAGGATTAGGCTGGGCTGCAATGCTTTTCTCTATTCTTGCTATTGTTGCTTCTGTTATCGTGAAGAAAAAAGCAAAGCTTGGCGGGATTTTATTATTAGTATCTGCTGTAGGTGGAATCATTTCTATTTCTATGTTCTTTATCCTTCCAGCTGTATTAATCATTATCGCAGGCTGTATGGGTGTGTTTAGAAAAGAGCCTGTCAAAACAGTTCCTGCTGAATAATGTTGACATAAAAAAAGCTTGTAGAGGGCCGCTCTACAAGCTTCTTTTATTGTTCATCCCATTCAAATCTTCTCTCATCATATCGATCAGTGTGTCGATATCCGAGTGAGCCCTTGATGCTAATCTTACCAACAAATCATCTATACACTCATACAAATGATGATCTCTCAAAATATACTCCCCATAAAACGGAATGACAAAGAAATAGAGCAAATCAGCGAATTCAAGTGCAACGTCATCTTCCGCCTCATCGTCTAACGCCTGTCCAACACTTTGAATCAACCAATTCAAATCTGCTTTCCTTTCAATCGGTACATACATCAGTTGATGAATTTCATCCGTATCCTTCGTTTGCAAAATCCGCTCCGCTGTTTCTTTTGATAGCGCACCAATATCTTTAGAAGAAATATTAAGAACCGCTAATTCATCCTCTGATCTTTCTTGATTCATTTGCAGCACGTTTTGGCCCATCTCGACTCACTCCCCGTTCTCAGATACCTTTATTATAAGGAATTCATCTGATTTTTTATGGAAATAGTGGATTTTTTTATGTAATTTTAAACAAAAAAGAGATTCAGCAATTGACGTTCAGCTTCAATTGGCATACCAAACATGCTCAATAATTTAGCTTTTTCATCCGCTATACGTAAGGAAAAGAAAAAGTGACAGGCTATAGATATGAGCCATGGCACCCTCAGATAGCTCGGTACAACAAAAGCACTCTTGCTCATAAGAGTGCTTTTCTCATACATCCTCTAATCTCTTTTTCATCGCATCAGCCAATTCCACTTCACCCTCTGCTTCCAGCTGTTCAATGATGTGAGCATAATCTCTTTCATGGCGATTCTGGCTAAGCTTAAAAGCAGCCTGAACTTCATCAATGATGATTTTGAAGCCCACAATGCCTTTCATTTGTTTCTCTAACAGTTCATTAGACAACGTATGCCATAACACTGGCTGTTCCCTATGGCTTTCGTAAGTCTCCAGCATCTTTGTTAATTCCTTTACCAGTTCCGCCTTTTCTAGCAGCTCAGCCTTTCCATATACATGCACAGCTTGATAATTCCACGTCGGCACGGCTTCTTTTTCATACCATGAAGATGATATGTAAGCATGCGGCCCTTGAAAAATCACGAGCACCTTCTCATTTTCTTCAAACGTTTTCCACTGAGGATTCCCAATCGCCATATGCCCTGAGATCAAATGCGAATTTTCAATTTGATGAAAACTCACTGGAATATGTGTCGCAATGGGTTTTCCATCCATTGTCGTCACAACTGTAGCAAATGAATGTGATTGAATAAATGCTTTTACTTCCTCCATATCTTTCACTTGAAAAAATGATGGAATATGCATGTTCCCTTCCCCCTTTTGGATCAGCTCAACGTTTTGGTCATAATGAGATCCATTTGCTCTTCGTCTCCCATATGGAATGCGTGCACCCCTGTTTGAACAAACCCAAGCTTTTGATAAAATGCGATGGCCGCTCTGTTGTGCTCCCACACCCCAAGCCAAACATCACGTTTATCATATTTCTTTGCGATCTCAAAGGCTTGATTGATTAAAAATCGTCCTAATCCTTGCTTTTGAAAGGATTGCTTGATATAAATTCTTTCAATCTCTAACGCTTTACTTCCCATCTCCTCTGACTGCGCCTCGTCCATATTGACCTTCAAATAACCAGCAACTTCCCCATTCACTTGAACAAAATAGAACTGTGAAGAGGGATGATGTAATTCTTTTAATAGTTCATTCGGATGAAAGGCTTTCTTTACGTAAGCATCGATATGTTCAGCTTTGTTTTGATCCTGAAAGGTCTCTTTAAACGTGTCGATTCCGACTTTTTGCAGCTCTTTTATATGCTGTTCTTTACACCGAATGAAAGTGACGGTCATGAAGTCATCTCTCCTTATTAATTAGTAGCTTCTCTTTTTCCCTTTTTTCACATAATCCCAATCTTTTTCGATATTTTTTCTCACCCTTAGAAGATACTCATAAATCTGTTCCGCTTCCTCTTCAGAAAACCCATCCAGCGCTACTTGATTCGAATAATCATGTTCTCGTTTAATCATTGGATAAACAGCTTCCCCTTTATCGGTTGGAAAAAGCTTTTTGATTTTTTTATTCACTGGATCATCTTTCTTCTTAATAAAACCATGCAGCTCTAGTTTTTTGATAGCACGGGCAGCCGTTGTTCGATCCACCTTGATCATTTCCGCCAGCTTTTCCTGAATGATGCCCGGCTCCTCACAAATACGCACAAGATACAAATACTGCCCCTTCGTTAAATCGTACTCTTTAAATTCAATATTACTAATCGAATCAAGCGCCCGAGCAATGACGCCAATCTCCCGCAAAATCTCTCTCATTTATCACGACTCCTTTTTATTGCATTTACAACAAATTATTAAGATTAGTATAGTTGATTAATGTTGTACTTGCAACAAAAAACCACTTCCTATCCGGAAATGGTTTTCAATCTTATTTCTCCCGCTTTTTTGATCCAAACAATCCAATCACGATGACTAGCACTAAAATAATCGCCATCCAAGTCGTCAAGCCCATATGATCACCGCTTTTCTCTTTAGAAATTGCATTTCTATTATGATTGGAAACAATTCAACGAAATAACTATCTCTTAATTTAACGAATGAAAAGCGGTGAAAGTTTCGATTTCATTTGTTCTTATATTTTTTCCATCATTTATTAGAATTCAAATTCGTCGTAAGTGACCAATGAAAAAAAGACATAACAAAAACCCCTATATTTCAAGGGGTTTTCGAGGGTGTTTACATCATTCCACCCATGTACCGTACGTAAACACGAACATTCGTTCCTATTCATTTCGCCTTTTATCTCGTTATTTCAATTGTTAAGTTATTTCGTCTTTTTATCAATATTCACATTTAATTTCATTTCTTGTGACCAAATTAGTGACCAAAAAAGCCATCCATAAGGACGGCCGGGTGTGAGTAATATTAAGAAGAAGTTAATCATTGAGATATACGAATTTTTATAATCCCGTTTCCGCGGGTAAACCGTATACTCTAATTATACATCACTTTTAGACACCGAACAAACATTCTGATAAAATGCTTTTGAGGTGATTTAATGACTGATCTCGAAAGGAAAATTTATCGAATCATTTATAATATGAGCCGTTTACGCAATAACCCCACAATGGAGGATCTGAAAAGGAAAACGGGTAAAGATGAAGCATCTATAAGAAAAGCCGTTAAAAATCTAATATCTCGAAAAGAGCTCACATGGGATAAAGAGAAAAGAGAATGGCGGTTTAAATAAAAAGAAGCCTCACCTACTGTGGGCTTCTTCCATTTCTTCATAATATTCACTACTTAAAATCATTTCTTCTAAATCTCTTTCCTCTATAAACTTAGTAAAATTAATTGTAGGGAGAATCACAGGATTATGATTGCTCTTGCTAGTGATATCCGTAAGAATAGATCTTAAGTATGGGAATAAAATTGAACTACCATTAACAAGTGTGAATTTTTGCAAATCATCTATATTGTAATCTAGGCTTTCTTCACTATTAAAGCTAAAGTATCCCCTGACTACAGCTTCAGCATTAAATGGCAGATCACTGTCTTCCCCACCTATTCTTACTCCTAGTACTATATTAAAAAAAGAAGAGTCCAAATCATTTTCAATGCGATAAAGCATGAAATCAGGTGACAATTCCATATTGTCTTGTCCATCATATTGATCGCTTCTTTCATAACTCATCATATCTAATTTAAAACCATGAAATGTTATAATACCTTGCATTTTCATTACACCTCTTGTTATGCAACTACCTTCTCATTTTTAACCTTATATTCATTGCTCTCTTCACTAAGAACATAATTTATTGGTTTGTAATTAGACCATCGCAACCTATTATGTCCTGGTACAGAAGCCCATTTAGTTTCAATTCGTTTGGGTAATCCAATAGCCTTGAAAAATTCTGCATCGTCAATAGTCTTCACACTGCCGTCCGAACTTAAAATCGCATGTTCTGTTTTGTTCTCATCATAAGTTAAACCATACAGTTCTGCTACTTCTTTAATAATTGAATTTACATCCTTATTCATAATTAATCACTCCCTAATTATTAGCATAATCAAACCGAATCTTTTTAGGGTAACTATACTCTTTTGTAGGATATTCAATTTCTTTGGATTTAATACATTTTTCGTCTTTTATACAAACTTGAGTCTCTTTATAATGAACATTTAATGGGATCACTTTGGAATCGAAAGCTATTGTATCAATTTTTCCGTACGATGGTTTGTGAGTGTTTTTTTCGAATGTCATTATTATTACATTCCATTTATAAACTCTTGTCAAGAAATCAATTATTGCGCAACGATTAATATCTTCATTATCAGTTAAATAAAGCTTTTTTATAGCGGAAGAATAGTTTTTAATACATTCGTAAAAATAATCTACACCTTCTGGTGAGTCTAAATCTAAAAATTTATCTGCTTTTTCTTCGATATTTGCTTTAATTATAACTGGATTGCTCTTTATCTTTTGTTTTAATGGATCTGTTTGTGAATTTTTACTAATCCACCAATGAGCAAGTTTCTTATCTGTATAAAAATATGTCCCCTGCCCTAACCAATGATTTTTCCGTTTTTCAGGCTTAAATCCATCAGATAATATACTGTCTAAATGCTCTTCAAATGTTCCATGGTAACCTACAACGTTCCGACTACTCATCTTATAACATAGCACCTTTTATTTTTTTCTTTGACCTTAAATGAATATTACTCTAATTAGCATAATTTCTCAAGAAATATTTGTAAACACTTTGATCTCAAAAATTAAAAGATGCCTTAAAGAAAAACGATCCATAATTGATATTCCCTTTAGAATGCCCTATAAAACGTAAGGAAATCATTAAACTTCTTTTTTATATAGTTGGCAATAGTAAGACCCACTGAATTTATTCAAATGGCCGATATTTCTTTCTTCCTTCTTCCAATTCTTTTTTTAACTGCTCAATATCTGACTTTAAGAATAGAACAGTTTTCCCCACTTTTTTTATCGTGCTTACTCGACCATCTGTATGCAATTTACTCATGCGCTGCTTGTTTACTTCTAAAATCTCCTGCGCTTCTGTCGAGGTGAGGACCTCATTTTGAATAAAGTCCTCAACCTGCTGCCGGTTCTTCAAATGATATTCCATGTTATCTGCTCCTTACTACATCTTTGATGATTACAAAAAGCGTTGCAAGTATTAAAGCGGCCATGATTACAGTTGTGAAAGTATTTGTCCATATTGAACGCGTTACAATTGAAGCCGCGCTCAAGAGGATCATAAAGAAGATCAATTGTTTTTGGTTCATATTATATGCTAGACTGGTTATAATTATATTGAGAAGCGAGCGATTAACTCGCTTCCCCAGTGTTAGTCCTTCTTATTATCTTTGTTTGCGTCGTGTGATTGTTGGGCAATCCACGCTATAGATGCAACGTAAAAGATGATTTGAAGGACTTTTATCATGTTGTCTAGCATTTCCTCACCTCCTATATTTATTATACTATAACTATAGACTTAAGTCTATAGTTAAACTAAAAATATTTGAACATTCTGTATTTTTAGGTACAAAGTATAACCATATATGCTATTATTTAACTGCAACATAAATAGGGAGGGTATTATATGAAAAAGCTTATTGCGTTGATACTTACTTTTGTTATGTCGTTGGTGTTTATTAACTCTGCATCGGCTGCAAGCACATTTGAATCTGTTACAGTTGGTGGTTGGGATAACGCCTACACAAGTCCAGTGGATGGACAAGGTCAATACGGAAGAATTACCCTACAAGGAACAGCAGGATCACAAGCTTATGCATTCGTAGAAGTTTATTATAATGGCACATGGCATCGTCCCACAGTAAATGAACCAGACTTTGGCTGGCTCTGGTTGGGCAGTGGTGTAAGTCAAGATACCACTAACTATTATATGGAAAAAGGGAAGAAATACAGATTATACGTTAACACTACAGGGTCAGATTATACCGCTAAAGGTTACATCAGAACTTATGATTGATAAAAGGAAGCTCCCACAAGCTGTGGGGGCTTTTTATTGTTTTATTTATTAATTAGACTTTCAAGTTTCACTTTTGTCTTTGGCCCATAAATGCCGTCTGCCGTAAGACCATGCATCAATTGGAATCGTTTGACTGCATCCGCTGTTTTTGGTCCGTAATAACCGTCAATTCCATTGTTTTTCGCTCCCTTTTCAGGATAGAAGAAAAGAGCGGCTAACGCTTCCTGTACGGCTTTTACGCCTGCCCCTTTCGTTAATGGCTTGGTTACTTTTAAAATGCCTGTTGGCAAGTTGTATGACTTTTTCACAGGCTTGGAAACTGCTGTTTTGGATGGCGCTGCTTTTGTTGGTTTAACAGACGGCTTTTTACTTGTGTGAGCAACGGCGATCCCGGCTTTGAAGTTGTCCCAACGATTGAGCAGCCTGCGAGGGCATTCTTTCCCGCTCCATCTCTTATGCGGAACAACGTTAGACAGTGGAATCCCTTGCTCTGTCATTAGCTGACGAATTAGCCATTGAGCATTTTCAACCGCCTTTTCAAAATTACCGTCAGCATTTTCACAAATCTCAATCCCAATTGATTTCATATTGCCGGTTCCTCTGCCATCCCCTGCGTGCCAGCCGTTTTCGTTTAACGGTAAATGCTGATAGATGCAATTTTCATCCACCGTAAAGTGCCAGCTTACCCCTGTACTAGATCGCTTAACAAAACTAGCGTGATTAGCTGCATCTGCTCCCTTTTTAGTATTAGCGGTATTGTGAACCGTAATATATAGCGGATTCATGTAGTTTCCTGGACGATTCCTATTGCTTTTTGGAATATAATCTCGAATGATTTTTACCACTTTCATCGTCTCCTTTTAATCTATTTTGATATAGAAAAGGCTGCCGAGTGGCAACCTCATTTTGTTTTATTTTCTTGTTTCAAAATCTCAATAGCTTTTGTAATCGGATCTGCGACAGGTACGCCAATTTTCCCTGCATTTTCAGTGATGGAAATCAGTTCATTTATACAATAAAAAACAATTGTTACTGTCATGACGAAAAATCCCATTTCAATGCCATTTTCAATAAGAAGTAAATCAACCATATGGGCGACAGTAACCATCACGAAAATAAAAACTTTTCGAGTAATGCCGATCAATCCCGTTCGGCTTTTCACCTCTCCCTGAACCGCCGCCGCAGCTAACCCGCTTGCATAATCAATAATCACAAGTACAGATAAAATCGTCAAAAGAACGCTCCACCCTCCAAAAAGAAATCCGACTATACCTCCGATAACGGAAATCAAACCTTTATAAAAATACTCCACTGTATTTCCTCCTTTTAAGCAAAATAAAAACGCCTATTCAGCGTGGTTTGAATCGTCTTGTTTTAATTTAAGTAATTCCTCTTTCAGCAGCTTGTTTTCATTGTCGCAAACTGTAAATTGCGCCCTTGCTTCCGCAAGTTCTAAATGCGCTTTTGTTAACTGCTCCGATAAAGCCATTGCTTTATAAAAAAACAACTCTTCTTTTTCTGTAAGTTGTTGTTTTTGTTCCATCTCAATTCCCCATTTCTTTTATTTGATTTTCTAAGACATAGACCTTATCTTTCAATTCCTTAACTATTGGAATTAATAAGGCGTACAAACGGTCATACATAACGCCTTCGATTTGTCTCTCTCCGTTTTCGTCTGGATCACTCCAGAATAGATATTCCTTCAATCCCGCTTCGTAAAGATCCTCGGCTATTAAACCCGGCACTCTTTCAAGATAAGGTCTATCACCATCATCTGAACTGTTTGACTCAAGTATTTCTGCATATGATTCCGCAACTTGTTTATCAAACCATGTTTTCGGTCTCAATTTCAAAATATTTTGCAGCTTGTCATCAGGATATTCTTCAATGTTTAATTTGTATTTTTTTGATGAAACAACACGGCCCAAAGTTCCGTATTGAGTAATATACACGTTCGCAGGTTGGGTGTATAACCTAAAGTATATATCTTCTGACCATACACGCTTTCCTGTATTATCTCTTCCAAGAAATAATGATCCGTTCCATCCCCCTCCATCCATATAAATTCCAGCATCTTTTTCACCCTTCCCTTCTATTGAAACGCGACCATTTGAAGCAGATATATTGATTCCTTTGTCACCGAATATATCAGTTCTTATTCGGCCATTCAGCCAAAGGTATCCCTCTGCAAATAAACTTATATCCTCATTTGCTGAAAGTGAAGCATCTTTTTGTGTACGAACACTATAAGATTTTAATGAAGCCACATGCCCCGTTTTTAATCCATTAAATGCAAAACTTGGTTCTCCACGATTTAATTCAACACTAACCTTGAAGACCACTTCATCATTTTGTGAGAAGATCATATGAGTACCACTACTGCCCACGCCGAAATCATTAGGAACCCCCGGATTAGTCTCTATCCTTAACTTATGTGAAATGTTTTCATTTCTAGGGTTCGCTGCTGCAAATAAATTGATTCCGCCTCTTTTTATATCAACGGTACTAATCGGTTCTTGTGTTTCATTCTCACCAATTCTATTACCATATTCTTGAGAAATTAAGCCAGATTTGATTGTAAGTTTTTCATATCTTTTTACAGTTATATCATATATAGTTTTTCTAAATTGATAAATTTGATCGGCTTCAATAAAAGATTCAAATGCAGTTGAACCTGAAATAGGTTCAATTCGCGCCCCTCTTATAAGGGAGCCTTCTATTGTGATCCCTTTAATCGTTCCAGCTGTAATTTTATCCGCAGAAAGATTGGCTATTTTAGCATTTGTGATGGCTCCATCTGTGATATGCGCCGTGTCAATTATCGCTGTGCCTAAATGTGCTTTTTGGATTGCAGCATTTTGAATGGCTGCCGTTCCAATTGCAGCATCATTTACATGAAGTGCTGTGACGGATTTTTCAGTAAGCATTACATCGTAAGGGCTGGCAGACCATTCTTTTATTTCATTGCCTGATCGCAACTGAACATTGCGTATATCAAATGAAACAGATGTGACATCTAAAGTTTCAATACCTTCCACAGTTGTTGCTGATCTTGCAACACTGCCTATAATGGTATCTTGTGAATTTGGCGTAAAATCAACCCAAGTGGAATTATTGTTGTATTGCCATTGTGAACCGTTATATCTTACCACCCTGAAATCATATGTTTGTACAGTGACACCACTTGTAAATCTTGAATTATCTGATCCAGTAAACATTAAATAGGCATTGGTTTCAGTAGAATTTGCGCCAGTACCTTCTAAACTTGTGCTGATCTCCGAGTTTCCCTTTGGAAATTTGTATATGGTACCATCGGGTGTTGTAAAAGAAGCATTATCACCGAAGATGACCTGAATTTCCCCCGGATTATTTGCCCCTGCATGATACTTGTTTTTTACGAATTTTATATCTCTTACCGCTCCACCACGTTGAACCCCATTTACTGTTAGGGCAGGTACCTTTCCACCTAAACCAGCTATTACAATGTAGTAGTCGGAATTTGTTTTACCAGTAAATTCGAAAGGAATATCATATCTCACAAATTCTTCTTCTGGATAATTGGTTATGTCCGTGTATGGTGATGGAATCAGCACACTTTCCGTACTAGTAGCAGTTGTATTTCTTCTTGCGTAAACATAATTGAAATTATCCATCAAACCTCTTTTTGCTTCGAAAGACAAGATATATTGTTTTCCGTTTGTTAATTTCAATGCCTTTCTTTGACCCGTTATAATCCCTACAGCATTGAAAGTTGAGTTTCTCATCACAGTAACAATATTAGACCTTTCATTTTCCTTGAAGAAAAGAAGACCATTATTCACCGCTGTTAAATCACTTGATCGCAGGAGAGAACCCGGTAGTATATTTGAATTCTCAATGTCTGTATACAGCTTTTCAGCTGTGACCGAGAGCGATGCCAATTTATCTGCTGTGACAGCACCAAACATAATATCGTCATTAAGAACTCTTACCGTCTTGGCCTCATATTCACCTGACCAATCACTGGCCGTTCCATGCGTATTTATTGTTCTAAAACGGTAATACCATACTTGATCAACGTCAACGCCGTCTTGGTGATGCCAGCCTCCTGTTTTACCGCGAAAAATAAGCTGCGCGGCTGTTGGCGTAAATCTTTATTTTGCGATGCATACACTTCGTATGCTGCAATGTATGAACTAGGGTTGTAATCCCAAGTAAGGGATACCGTCTTGAACAAACCTTCTGCCTTGATATTTGATGGACGGGGCGGCTTCGTATCTGGAAAACTGCCGTCTGTCACGTTGCCCGCTTCCGGCTTTCTTTCCCAGGTGCCACGATTACTATCAATTATCTTTTGCAGCTGCTTTACTCGATCATCGCCCTGTAAGGCTGACAAGAACTGGCCTATCTCAACGACACACGTATTTTCAGGATCGGTGATGTCATATTCCATTGAGATAATGCGCTGTGATGTTTCAATCGGAATAGCAAAATTACGGTCAATAGCGATGGTTGTATCTCCAAGATCGACATGCTCGTGCTCATACCCCTCAACGCCTTCAAGTAGCTTAACCGATAATTCATAATTGACTTCTGTTTTTGAAGCGACAGTAATTAAATGATTGTAAGTTGCTTTCAACAGCTCTTCTTCATCTTCTATATCTTCATCACTGAAAATGCCTTCTCTATGGATCAATGCCCCGTTTTTCAAGCGTCCGTATTTTTGTAATAGAGTAGGATCTCCTACCCACTCTTGACCCTTCGGCTTGTCTACTGGATCACCATTTGACTTTTTCCATTCCACTTCTGAAAAATCAATGAAACGAGAATAACCACCCGTTTCTTCTCCGTCATCGTCAGTATTCTGCAACGAAGCACCATAACCATACAAAGCAGTTTTCGGATAGCTGATCACAGTACGTCTGATACTTTCAGTGTCCTTATCAATTTCAAAACGCTTGCCGCTGTCTTTTCCTCTGCGCGACAAGACCTTAATTGTGCGTTTAGTGATGGTATTCCCGTCAAACTCCACCACGTCTTTAAACTCGCCGCCCCATTTGTTCAAAACATCGCTTAAACATTCAAGAGCAGTCATTTTATAGAATGATGTCGAGTTTATTCCTAGCTCGGCGGTCACTTCTGCGGTCCATCGGGTTCTTTCAAATACTTGATCAAGAACATACTGCGCCGTTTTATCTTTTGGCCGCTTCTCTTTAATGATTGTTTCAGCCAATTCCATCATTGCTGCTTCGCATGTTACGAGCGTGTTAATCTCAGCACCGTCATCCGTATCATCAAGCTCTTTTATAACAAACGCCCTCAATTCGCCGTCCTTATCTCGGAACACGACTTGATTTTCTTCAAACAGATACTTTGCATCAGGATGGGAAGCATCCGCAATAAAAGAAAAAGAAGAACCCAAGTTGAGTTCTTCTTTGTATTTAGCATCCCAAAAATTACACGAATCCTGTCCGTCACTGGACAGAACAGCCAAAAGTTCATCTTCTGGCGATAAAATGAATATCTCAGCCATGACGGACCCCCTTTCTCATTCTATAAATAGGCTTCATTGAATTTGATACTACTTTTATGGCTAAATCTTAGCTTGACTGGCTTTTGAGCAGGAAAATCAAAAAACTCAGATTGGATTTGCAGGCCATTCATGATAGCTTTTCCATTGTTCATTATTTTTCGTTTAGCAATATCAATCACAAGCGTGTCACCAGCGATGAAATTATAAACAATTTTAATAGTTTTCTTCACACTATTATCTGAGTTTAGAAGAGACACCTCATATGAAGTAGCTGCTGCCGTAAATACACATTCAATCTTTGGTTCGATTGTGGCTAAACTTGGATTCGTAAAAGTCCTCAAGCCGCTCTCGAATTCATAAATCGCCGCTAATCCGTATTTTTTTGGATCAGAACAAAGGAAAGTTAGTGTGGCATGTTGTAAGCCTCCCTTTGTCTCACCCTCTGTCAAACTCTCAAATATGGCGTTATATGTCCTGTCTGGTTCATCGAAAAAAACAAGCGGCTTTTCATCATCCGTATGCAGAATATAGTTCAATTCCTCCTGTTTTTTCTTCAATTCTTTTTCAGTGGAAAAGGCAAATAGCACTTCTAGGGTTATAACCCTAACAGGTAATCTAGTACCACGAAGAAAACCGCCTGCGCGGTTCCCTATCGTGTCTATTTTCACTTCTCGACCTACAACACCTCTGCCGCTTGGTGTCTCTTTAAGGTAGAAATATTGTGATATGTCAGTTCCGTTAAAAGTGATCTTCCATTCATTGGGGACAAGTTGTTGATAGCCATTGTGTTATATCCAATAGCTTTCCCGCTCTTTTTAAGCGATCCCAGCTGCTTAACATTAACAGTCAATTGAATAATTTTATTCATGTAATCATTTTTCAATTTATTCAGTTCTGAATTTGCCGCATTTCTCAATTCAGCAATTTTCTTTGTTGTTTCATTTTTGAGTCCGGCAAGCTCTTTTGTTGCTTGTTCACTTGCCATGCTGTGCTTTTGTTTCCATAGAGAGATATATTTATCTAGCTCTGGAGCAGACATGGAAGCAATAGCTTTTATTTGATCCGCTGATCCCACACCCATTTGTTTCAATTCATCAACAAATTCTTTTGGTGCGCTTCCTGTTAGTTTTGATAGATCGGACTGGAAACCTTTCATTCTATCAATTTGTGCTTGCAGGTTATTTAACAGTTTAGAACCACTTACTTTTTCTATGGTTACACTATCAAATAGCCCCATAGCATTGTAATAAGAATCAGTACGTTCTTTAAGAGCGTTCTTATACTCTTCATTTGCCTTCTTGATGTTATCGGTCAATTTGTCATTAATGCTCTTAAACTTGGACAAATAGCTGTTATTGACGGATAGAAGACCTCTATTAAGCTTCTCGGCTGCTTTTCTCTCGTCATCTTTTTTCTTCTGCGCTTCTTTCTGAAGTTTGGTTCTAGTTGCATAAATTTCTTTCTGTACCTTATTACGCTGCACAGCAGTCAGTTTTTCTTTCTTTTTGATCTTTTCAAGCTGCTTCATGTATGTCTGACCGCTTATCTTCTTAGTGTCATATTTAACTTCTACATTAGCGATCTTTTGAGAGACTTTCTTTTGATAAGCAAGCTGTGCTTTTGCCTTTTTACGCTGCGCCTCAAGTGCCTTTTTCTTTTGCTGTGATTGCGATTTTTTCTGAGCATTGTATATTTCCCGCTGAATCTTCGCATTTTGCGTGGATGTTAGCTTGTTTTGTTTCTTAATCGCATTAAGCTGTTTGATGAAGGTTTTAGAACTGATTTTTCCCGTATCAAACTTGGTTTCTACAGCTCTGATCTTGTTATCAACGCCTGTTTTTCTTCTCGCATTCGCTTTACGTGCCGCAGCAGCTTGTTTTTTTTTCAATGCTGCCGCTTGCTTTTGAGCTTTCTTCATTTCTGCCTGTGAAGCTTTCTGCGCTGCTTGCGTTGTCTTCTTAGCAGAAGAAACAACTGTATTTGTTGATCTATCAAGACCTACAGCCATACCAGCACCCAAGTTATATCCGATTTCATCACGCATCCAACGTGAAGGGGAATGAATGTTAAATAGTTTGGTAAAGGTATTTTTGACGTTACCTACAATATCAGATGCTTTTTTGTATAGATCGCCAGCAACGCCACCTATACCCCTTATCAAACCTCGAATAATGTCTTTCCCTATTTTGAATAAGTCAATTCCTTTAAAGAAAGCCATGACCTTATCCCAAATACTCTTAATCTTGCTTCTAACATCATTCATCTTGTTACTGACAGAGTTTTTTATATCGTTGAACTTGCCGGAAACAGTCTTCCATATACCGCCAACAACGTTTCCAACTGTCGTTTTAATTTTATTCCACACATTGCCGATAAACGTCTTTACTGTGTTGAAAACAGTAGTTGTCGTACTCTTGATTTTGTTCCAGTTGTTCACAAAGAAGTTTTTAATACCACCTAATACAGTCGAAAAGAAGGATTTGATTCCGTTCCAAACTGAGGAAGCAGTATTTTTCAAGCCATTCCAAACAGCTGTGACAACCTTTTTGATTGTGTTCCAAACTGTTGTGAAAATGGTTTTATATATCTTAAACACTGTCGTGAAATACGCTTTAATCCCGTTCCATATGGTTGTGGCCGCCTTCTTGATGCCGTTCCAGACACCGATTATAAAGCCTTTGATACCACCCCAAACACTTGAAGCAACTTTCTTGATACCGCTCCATAAACCTTTAAGAAAATTCAAAATTCCGTTCCAAGCATTTTGCGTAAAGCTAGTAATCTTGTTCCACAAGTCAATAAAGAATTTTGAAATAGGCTCCCAATATTTAATGACAAGAAATACAGCTGTTCCAATGGCCGCGATTGCTAACAATATAGGATTTGCCATAAACACCCTAGAGACAACACCGAATACTGTGCCTATCATTTTGATAGCAGAACCGACTTTGGTTGCTATTGAAACAATGTCTTGCCACTTCAAAAACAATGTAGAGAAAGAAACAATCATCGGTGTTAAAGCTCGTACTACACCAATTGTTGAAATAAAACCAGCTATTAATTGTCCGATGATAGGGTTGGCCTGCATGGTGGTATTAGTGAATTTTAAGAATCCGTTAACTGATTCTAAAATTGTTTTACCTAATGGTGCCATACCAATAAGTAGGTTGATGATTGTCTTCGAGATTTCACCAAGCGTACTCCACACCGTCGGACCAGTATCCTTGATGTATGCGATGAAGTTTTTAAATCCTTCTGTATGTTGAACGGTACCGGCCCATTCTCTGAATCTAGCTGTCATATCAACTAAAGAAGTAAGCATGTCTGCTGACATTGGACCAAATGCTGCAAATAAACGGCGCAATGCACCAGAAAAGTTGGTGATGACTTTTAAGATTTTCGGACCGTTTTCTCTTGTGTACGCTATGAAATCTTGGAATCTTTGTGATGAGCTTAGTCCTGCCGCCCATTTAGCCCATGAAGCTGTTGCCTTTTCCATGCTTGCGGCCATGTCATTCCCTAAAGGACCAAAAGCCACAATAAGGTTCATGACTGTTCTCATGACATTCCCTGCGATATTTCCAAACGTCACAAATGCTTGACCAGCATTGTTATTCATCCATTTAATAAAATTTTTCAGGTCAGGAGCTTTAAAAGCATTATCCATGTTTTTTGATAATGTAACCGCTCCATTTGCGACACTCATAAACATAGGTCTTAAACTATTCAGAACCTTTTTAAACGTTGTGAGCGAGTTCGTGAACGATTTCAAGATAGGTTTTTGTGTGATCTTTGCAATGTCCTGCCAGTTATCTTTAAAATCTTCTAAAGTGGCAAGGGCTTTCTTCTCCTCTTTCCCTAGCGACTCTTGCAAAACTTTTATTTTCTCCATGATTTTAGCGCGCTCTTTCGCGCTTGTAGCATCATCTAGCTTGGCTTGAAGTTTGTCTAGATCTTGGCCCGTTTTTATCACATTCCCAATAGATGTAACAGCTAAAGCACCAAACGCCACTGCACCTGTTCCAGCAGAAGAAAAAGCACTAACAAGACCCATTAATCCACCTGTAGCAGATCCGATCATAGGGCCAAGCGAACCAAGAACACCGACAGCACCAGCTAAAGCAGGAGCGATGGCAGGTAATAAAGCTAATAATCCACCACGTATAGCATTCCCAAATACCGTTGAAATTGAATTTGTGATTTTCGCTAATCGGTTCATAGCGTTTTCGAAGTTATCGAGTCGACCTTCAATCTTAACCCAAATTTCTCTCGGTATAGTCGCTAACGCTGCTCTTGCAACAGTTACCGATCTTATCAATGCCGCTGCACTTCCGTTTATTACTGTTTTGACTCTATTTGGTATACTTGCTAAAGCCGCAATTCCTGCACTAACTCCAAAAAGAATCGGCCCCTCACTTGCTGCTAGCACAGTTGTTACTCTGGAAGTAATCGAAGCAAGAGCGGTACGAACAACGGCAACCGTTGAAACAAGCGGGCTGGCATTCCCTGCAATGATTGACGTTACCCTTTGAGAAATAGAAGATAATGCCGTTCGAGCTACAATTACAGCTCGTCCTAAAGGAGTAGGATTTCCGGCAATGACGGTTGTCACTCGTTGAGCGATTGACCTCAGCCCCGCTTTAGCACGAGCTATTGAACTAGTTAATGGATTGTTATCACCCGTAAAATAAGTATTAATTCGTTGAGGAATCTCACGCAATTTTTGACGAGCCATACGAACAGCCCTAGTTAAAGGATCTGCATCGGCATCTAGGTCCACTCGGTTGCGTTCATGTCGGCGCAAGAAACTATCCATCTGCTGTTCTGCCTCACGTACACGCCTTTGGAAATCAGCGATTTCAGCATCTACTTCGACAGTGTGATGATCACGCATACGGCGCATCATATCGTTCACTTTGTCCATTTGCTTTTTGAATTTACGTGTTTGCGCCTCGACAACCGCCGTTAATTTTTCGATCAAACCCTCACCCCTCTTCTTTTGTTTTTTTAAGCATATTTCTTAATTCGATATTAAGATCATTCAAACGTTTGCCATCCACTTGATTTTTAAATTGGTTTCCTGTGACATCACGTTCAAGATCAGCTCTTGCTTTTTGTGCATCAAACATTTTTGATGGTTTGACTGACTTGGCATTGAGCGCGTACCGATGAAACACAGCATTTATTGTCATTCGCTCCAGGTCATCAATCTCACGCAGCTTTGCCGCCTTGAGCTTGCGTTTATACTCGTTTGGAGTCCATGACATGATTAGATCGTTGTCATAGACACCCATCCAACGAGCTGCATCTTCAATTACTTGGAGGTAGTCGATCCCATCCGCTCTTTGCGGGCTTGCTTGAGCATTTCCATGTATTCCTTCGCCTGTTCCTGTTCCTCGATCCGTTTCGCCGCCATTTCTGGTGTCTCGTTCGGTGCCGCTTTCTTCTCTTTCGTCATTTTCTCCAGCATGGTCCATTGCTGACGGATCTTGCCTTTGAAAAAACCTGCATTCTCAAGCGTTTGGAATGCTTCTTTAATTAGACGATCAGTAGCATCACCTTTAGTGTCTTCGTCAATGATTTTCATGATTGCATCTTCAATTTGCTCTGCTGACGGTTTACTACCTTTAAGGTGAGATAGACCACAATCCCAAAACGCTGATAACATCAAAGCGTCTTCATTGAGCAAACCCATGTAAATGTTCAGCGTGCCGCCTGCTTTGTCTTCTTCTTTTGTCGTGTATTTCTCGTTTGCCGCACGATCAAACGCAAAGTCACATCTTGCTGTATATTCTTTTGATCCAATTATTAAAGTAGCCATTTATAAAAACCCCCGATTTGTTTTGTTTAATAGAAAAGAGCCTCCAGATAATAGAGGCCCTTCAAGTGTTATTCTCCTGTTGAAGCCGGTTCTGTCTGTGTGACGATTTCACTCATTGGAGACTCGCCAGCTTCGTTAACTGCTGTCACATTAATGGTCAGTTTCGTATCAGGATTCATCCCTGATGCCACATAACTTGTGTCAGTGACGTTTTTGTCCAGACGCTTATCTGCGCCTCTGTATACGTTATATGAAGTCGCCCCTTCTACCGCATCCCACGTAACTGTTATGCTGTCAGACGTGGCTGTAAACGATAGATTTTGGGGCTCCTTAGGGTGTCTCAACTTTCTTATTAAGCTCGCCGAACTGTTTGAAGCTATCAGCCCCAGCTGTAGAACGAATTTTAGCAATAAAAGCAGGATCAAGCGCATCTAATTCGTCTTTAAATGTCTTCCCTAGAATTGGAAGGGTGGTTGATACCTCAATGAAGCCATCTTGCGGCGCGCTTTTCTCTAGGTTTTCAATGATAGCATGACCATATTCAGAATCATGTTTTCCATTTTTATTTAAGTTAAGATTCACTTTCCATACTTGAACAGCTTCTTCGTTGTCAAAAGCTGCTTCAATGGCTTTTTGCCCCGGATCATCATCCGCAGCGTAGAAAGTAAGCTCAATACTTTCACTCTTTGTACCATAACCAACAATTCGACCCGACTTTGTGCTTTCGTCCAATGTGTCTTGTTCTTTCGTGTGAGAACCCTCCGTCTGGAAAGCAACAAAAGAACCTTCTGTATCTGTAGACTTCATCGTTTGAACAAAATAGACTTCATCCTTACCATTCAAAAGGTTTACCATTCAAAACGGGACTGACCCCATAAAGTGAGACAAATAAAAAACACCTTCAAGTTTGAAAACGGATCGTTGTTATCCGAAATAAGACGTGGAGGTGTTTTTTTCTATGGGGACAAGAGTG